>JANMEI010000416.1:0-2630 GCA_031376865.1 Acidimicrobiia bacterium
GCCGTGATTGTCAACGCTGGTGACGGTCACGGTTTGGCTGGTCTGGTGAATAGATGTCACGGTTTCATCGCGATGCACCGTGATCAATGGCGACGCCGCAATCGCATCGGCGAGGGCGGCTTCGACGGTGGGCTGATGAACCATGTTGGATGATGGCCACCCTTCGGTGCTTTGACGATCGCTGCTGAGGCGAAGCAGCGTGGTTCCCGAGGCGTTTCGCCACTCGTAGACCTTGGTCTGCTCGGAGTTGGCAGCTAACACTTCCGCAAGTCCAGCGGCTTGCAGTATTCGAGCTGCTGCATCGTCAATATGTACTGCGCGGGGTAGTCCGTAGAGCGAAGCCTGGCGTTCGATCACGCTGACTCGGCGGCCATGTCTGGCCAGCAGCAAGGCGAGCGTCGCCCCGACGGGGCCCAGTCCAACAATGATCACCTCGGCATCAAGAGGTTGCGCTTGATCTGTCATTTGGCGTGTTTATCACACGATAAACCCACTTTTATCATTCGATAATGATGGAGTGTTTCGGAGCTCTGCAGTCGGCTCCGTTAGGTTGTGCGGGTGACAAACGAACCGCCGGTGCATTCCTCTGTTGATCCAGAGCAGGTGTTGTCGACCTTGGTGGAATATGTGCGGACGTTCGGTGGAGGACGCGGCGAAGACGTCACGCTCATTCAGCAGTCGCAATGCTCGTGTGGGGAGACGTTGTTTTGGATGCAGTGCAGCGAAGAGGAGGGGGTCGCCAACCGAACCTGCGTCGCATGTAAGCGTGCGTATTACATTGGCGATAGTGAAGAGCACTGGGCGGCGGCCGATGTTGGCGACGCCACCTGTCCGTGTAAGGCGAAAGTGTTCAACATCGCTGTCGGCTATTGCTGTAACGAAGCTGAGACCGTAGTGACGTGGATGGTTGTCGGTGGAGGCTGTGTCGCCTGTGGTGAAGCCGGTGTGTACGCAGACTGGTGCATCGACTACGAACCGTCTGCGCATCTGCTGGAGCTTGCGTAGCTTTAACGCCGCACGAGCAAGGTGTGATCGTCGATTGGCTCGTTAGCATTTTGTGGCTTCGGAGATCGTTTGTGTTCATAGAGTCGTCGGTCAGCCAGTGCCAGTGATTCGTGAATCGACAAGCCGTCGCTCCACAACGTCACCGTTCCAAATGAAAACTGGATCCCGACGTTTGGATCGTGAGCCAGTGATTGCAGTCTGCGGTCCAACTGATCGGAAGGGTCCGAGGGAATCTGATCAGCAACCACGCAGAACTCGTCGCCACCCAGTCGATAGAGGGTTGCAAAGCCTCCCACTGCGTGACTAGCGAGTCGAGCGAAACGAACCAACAGGTCGTCACCAACCAAATGGCCGTGGGTGTCGTTGAATAACTTAAAGCCATCCAAATCGATCATGGCCATGGTTGCTGGACCCTGTTCTATGGCGCGATCAGCTAAATCGCTCATGAATTGTCTGCGGTTGGCAAGATGCGTGAGAGGGTCCGTGAGCGCTGCTGCGCTTTGCGCGGTGAGCAGGGTCTGGTGGTGTTTGAACGACGCTGCCACGCGAACCATCACCAGCACGATGGTCGAGGTCGCAAAAGCGACGGCGAAGATCCCTACTTTGGTGAAGTTCCCTGCCAGCAGAACGCCCAGCGATGACGCGCCTGCAGTTGCTGCAACGATCGATCCGAAACGAAGATTTGTTGGTTGCGAACGAGTTCGTTTTGCCAACGGAGCCAACGCCAAAATGGCCAGAGCCAAGGTCCATAGCGTGTCCCACCCTCGAGTGTCGGACTTGCCGAGGGCGGCGAGCAAGTAATAAGCGGTGTCGGCAAACACGAACAGGACAAGCCCCGCAACAAGCGGTCCGAGCGAGCGCAACACTCCTCGTCCCACGGTCAGACCCATTCCAGCAATGAGCCCCAGTAGCGCGACGTCAAACACCGGATAGATCACGCCGAAGATCACCTCTCGTGCCGATCCGCTTCCGCCTTGAACGATCGTGTTCAACACGGTTGCCGAGACAATCGCACTGACTGCGGTGCCGGCAATCGCACCATCAAGTGCAGCGGCGGGCGACACCGAAGTACTCAGTCGGCATCGCAAGAGTTTGACTATGCCAACAAACAAAATTGGGTAGCTGGATAGCCAAAAGGCGTCTGGAATCGATGGGGGCAAAACCAATTCGTCGGGGTCCAAAAAGAGCGACCACCAGATGTTACCGAAGCACCACACTGCGACTCCGGCGGCGATCACCGTCCAGGCAGTTCGCTCTTCAGCCTGGCGGCGTCCGTAGACAACGATCAAGGCGGCCGATGCGAGTTGGACACCGTTAAACAACCAACCGTCGACGAGTCCAGTTATCCAGGGGCCGAGTGACGTTGGAAGCGCGAGGCTGCGGACCATCATCAAAACTGCTGAGGCACCCAGAAGCAGATGAAGTGGGGACCTCAAGGGAGACAGCGCTGTGCGATGGGCAGCGGTGTTGTTGCGCAAGGTCACGGTCTTGTATCGGCAAGTCTCACTATCAGCTTGAGCACTCTGGGTGGTAATTCAACGCTTGCAACGTGCATGAGCCACCCTCCGGTTGGTCTGACCACGTTTAGATCAAGAACCAACAACGCACCTGTGTCAACGAATTCC
>JANMEI010000504.1:0-5187 GCA_031376865.1 Acidimicrobiia bacterium
GCTGGATCCCGGCGTTGTTGACCACCATGTCGAGCCGTCCGAAGAAGGTCAGCACATCACCGACGATTCGAGCAGCATCTGATTGCACGTCTCCACCGACCACCATGACCCGTTCGTTCAGTTGCAGTGCGAGTTCGTTTGCTCGCTCGACGTTGGTTGAATGATGTAGCGCCACGCTGGCACCCGCTTCATGAAGTCGGCGGGAAATACTGGCGCCAATATTGCCGCTCGCACCCGTCACCAATGCAACCTTGCCCGAAAGATCTAAGAGCTGATCAACACGTCGTCCGTTCATTGGACCTACCGTAGTTGTGTGCCCGACGAAGCCAGCCCCGACCATGAAATTGCCTCACTGATAGCGACATACAAGCTGTTGCCACTTCCTGTTGAAGGAACCTTGTACGCGAGTACGTATGTGTCCACAACAACAGACGCGCACGGTGTCCCCTCCGGAACGGCAATTGTGGGATTGTATGCACACGAACCACTCAGTCGATCACTGTTTCATCGGCTGACCTCTGATGAGGTGTGGCACTTCTATGCAGGCGATGCACTCCGCCTGGTGCTCCTACACCCCGATGGTTCATCAAGCGACGTCGTGTTGGGAAACGATCACGCAGCTGGCGAACTGATCCAGTTTGTGGTGCCGGCCGGTACGTGGCAGGCGGGCGAATTGGCCCACCAAAACGGAAGTTATTCGCTCTTCGGATGCACGATGGCTCCAGGCTTTACAGGAGCAGCCTTTGAGGGTGGGGCCAGGTCCAAGCTGTTGGCGCAGTATCCGAGTCGTGCTGAGGATGTCGAACGACTCGGGTTGTCGGACAGTGACGGCGGACAGCTTCCTGAGGGATTCACCCAGTAGTTTGTGATGCCTCGGTTTCTGAATGATGATCGCTCGCCCACCGCTGTGTTCGATAAATTCCGTATCGTCCCGAAAGCGCAAACGACAGAGCACAGGCCACAACAAGAGGAATAGCTATTTCGGTCCCAAAAAACTCGAGGCCCATAACGGTGCATGCCAGCGGGGTTTTGGCGGCTCCGGCAAAAACTGCGACAAAGCCAACTGACGCGAGCAATGTGACTTCCAGCCCAAGTGCAGGAGCGAGCGCACTGCCCAAAGTTGCTCCCATTACAAAGAGCGGCGTTACTTCACCGCCTGGTAAGCCCGAACCAAACGTAATTGCGGTGAATAGCAGCTTCAGTGCAAACACCCACAGAGCTAGGTGTGTCCCCGTAAGTGCCTGGTTCAGCAGTGGCAGCGACAAGCCGAGGTAATCGCGTCCGAACAACAGCGATAGCCCAAGAACTGACAACCCGCCAAGCCCTGGGCGAAGTGGCGCCCATCTCACCCGGCTGAACTGAGTGCGGATGGTCTGAGACAGCAACGCAAACGCGGCTCCAGTCAATCCGAACGCAATGCTGGCTAGGGCAACCTTTGCGACCACAAGCGCGCTGATGATCGCAACAACAGCGGGCCGTGGTCCGTGGTCGTATCCAAGTACGTGAACAACGGCGTTGCCAACCATCGATGCGCACAGTGCTGGCACAAATGCTTCTGTGCGAATGCGACCAACGGTGGGTACCTCAAGGGCAAACATCGTTCCTGCTAACGGCACACCGAAGACTGCGCCGAACCCGCCAGCAATGGATGCTTGGAGCAGCACTCGACGTTCCTCTGCACTGATGGGAAGGTATCGGGCGACCCCATCGGTCAAGCTTCCAGACAGTTGTAAAGCCGTGCCCTCTCGTCCAGCTGAGCCTCCAAACAGGTGGGTTATCCACGTACCAACCAAGATCATGGGTGCCATGCGCATTGGTACCCATTCGGTGGGATCGTGAATTTGCTCGATGATGAGCGACTTACCTTGTGCCGCTCGGCCCCCAAACGAGTGATACGCCCAACCCAACAGAACGCCAGCCGGTGGAAGCAAATACACCAACCAATCGTTGTCCTGCCTCGTCGAGGTCATCGAATCAAGCACCCGAAGAAAGACATACGACGACAGGCCAGCCAAGATGCCCGACAGCGATCCCAGGACAATCCACCGGACAAGTTGTTTCATACCTTGGGGATTCAGCCCCAGTGCCGCTAATCCAAGACGTCTCAACATGACCGAGAGAGTCTGCCCGGTTTTTGTACCGCTCTCGATCATCGCCTGCACGCGCAAATCACCTGGCCTGTACGGAACAACAAGGAGTTGAACGGTTTGTCAAGCGAGTGGATCCCTACGGTGGACGGCCATGGGGATCCGGCTCGCAGTCACTGAACGCAACGAACCCGAATCGGCAAAGCGGCGAGCGGTAACTGCGCAGCAGGTAGTTGGAGATCGGGCTAACGGCATCATTGCGATTTCGGCGACGCAGCTGTACCTGGTCGATCGCAACCTGTCTCGGGCGGAGCAATCTGTCTTGTCTGCCGCCATCGTTGACGACGCCACCCAGACAGCCTCGTGGTCAACTGATTCGCTCGGTCGTCTGTTGGACAATCGTTGTATTGAAGTTGCGATACGTCCCGGCGTGACAGACCCGATGGGTGCGGCTTTTGCTGAGGCCGCAGCGCTGCTCGGGTTGTCACCGGTCAACGTACGTTCGGGCACTCGCTACGAGTTCAGCGATCACGACGACGGTGACGAGATCGACGCGGAAATCATCGAGGCAATCACCGATGCGATGTTGCACAACAACATCGTCGACGAAGTGTCGCTGGAGTTTGAGATCGCGCCGCGATTCGGTATCGCCGAACCGAACTCGATCGTCGAGATCGTCGTAATCCGCAACGCCAACGAAGCGGAGTTGGAGCAACTGTCACAAGATCGAGGACTGGCTCTTGACCCAGCCGAACTGATTGCCGTCAGAGACCACTTTCGCAAGATCGATCGAGATCCCACTGACGCCGAACTTGAAACGATCGCGCAGACGTGGAGCGAGCATTGTTCGCACAAGACCTTTCGTGCACAGATCACCTGGGAAGACGGCACCGTGGTCGAGCCGCTTCTGCGCCAGCTTCGGCGCTCGACCGATGAAATAGCGGCCCCATTCGTAAAGTCCGCGTTTGTCGATAACGCTGGAATCATCGCCTTCGATGATCGTTATGACGTCGCCATCAAAGTCGAAACCCACAATCACCCGTCGGCGATCGAGCCATTTGGAGGATCAAACACCGGTGTGGGCGGCGTCATCCGCGACGTGTTGGGTGTTGCTGCCGACCCGATCGCACTAACGGACATTTTGTGCTTCGGCCCGCTCGACCTTCCGGTGGCGCAGCTGCCAGCAGGTGTCCTGCACCCCCGTCGCATCCGTGATGGGGTGATCGCTGGGGTGGCCGATTACGGCAACAAATTGGGCCTACCCACGGTGGCTGGCGCAATTGTTCATCATCCCGGTTTTACGGCGAACCCGCTGGTGTTCTGCGGCTGCATCGGCCTTCGGCCAGCGGGCTTGCAACTCTCCGGCCAGCAACCGGGTGACCGCATTGTGGTCATCGGTGGCGCCACTGGACGCGACGGAATTCGTGGCGCTACGTTCTCTTCGGCCACGATGGACGCAACCACTGGGGACGTCGCTGGTGCGAGCGTTCAGATCGGTGATCCGATCGTCGAAAAGCTTGTAGCGGACGTCCTTCGGGTTGCTCGTGACAACGAGCTGTTCACTGCCATTACTGATTGTGGCGCTGGAGGATTTTCGTCGGCGGTCGGAGAGCTCGCCGCAGAGCTGGGTGCGACTGTCAACCTGGACGGGGCGCCTCGCAAATACCCGGGGCTGGCGCCGTGGGAGATGTGGCTCTCTGAAGCGCAAGAGCGAATGGTGTTGGCGGTGCATCCAGGTCATATCGATGCACTGCAATTGCTGTGCGATGAACATTCGGTGTTGATCGCTGACCTCGGTGAGTTCCGCGATGACGGTCAGTTGGTGGTGTCGTGCGCCGGTACAACCATTATTGATCTCCATGGCTCGTTTTTGCACGACGGTCGTCCCACCCGTTTGATGCAAGCTCGGCGAGCGCCCGTTGCTAAACCCAGCCACGATCGTGACACTGTCTCGATTGTGACGAACGCAGGGACTTTGCTTCTGCAGGTGTTAGCCCACAGCGACGTCCGGTCCAATGAAGATGTGGTGCGTGGTTACGACCACGAAATCCTTGGAGCAACGGTTGGTCGACCTTTTCTGGGCGCTGCCGATGATGGCCCGGCCGACGCTGCAGTGTTGTCACCGCTGCGTCGCCACGAGAACTCCACGCTCGATAGTTCTCGTTATGGAAGACCAGGTGACCTATCCGGTGAGAAAGGTTTGGCCATCGGGATTGGTATGAACTGTCGGAGCGGGCATCTCGATGCTCGCCGGATGGCCCGTGCTTCACTTGATGAAGCAATCCGCAACGTGGTGTGTGTCGGTGCAGACCCTGACCAAATTGTGCTGCTCGATAATTTCTCGTGGGGTGACCCTCGCCGCCCCGAAACGCTCGGTCAGTTGGTCGACGCCGTGGCGGGGTGCGTTGAAGGTGCCAATCGATTCAAAGCCCCGTTTGTCTCGGGCAAGGACTCGCTCAACAACGAGTACCTCACCTCAGATGGGTCACGGACTTCGATCCCGCCGACGCTGGTCATCACGGCCCTGGGGGTTGTCCCTACTGCGACGAACCTCGTAACCAGCGATGCAAAGCGCGCTGGCAATGTTCTGGTGTTGCTGGGCGGATTCGCCTCTGAGCTTCGATCAAGCGTTTTAGATTCGGTGGTCGGAATTGATGGGCCCGGCTCGGTGCCTGGCGGGTGTATCGGCAGCCCGGAGAGGTACCGAGCTCTTCATCGATTGATGCAAGACCAGCGAATCGCCGCGGCTCACGATGTGTCCGACGGCGGGCTGGTGGTGTCGATCGCTGAGATGTGTATGGGTGGGCGTCTTGGCGCAAAGATCGAACTTCCCGGCCTTGCACCTGATGAACTCGTGGGAGCGTTGTTTGGCGAATCCTGCGGACGAATCGTGCTGGAGGTTGATCCTGATGACGTTGAATTGGTCTGCGCACAGATCGAAGGAGAAGTGATCCATATCATCGTTAAACGTTGTTACAATATATCAAGGATGCTTTACGAACTGATGGCTACGCAACGAAAACAAATTGAATTGGCAAAACTTTCCAGGGCAGATGAAATGCCCGGTGTCAATCAACCATTACATCCCGTGCAAACGATA
>JANMEI010000531.1:0-8911 GCA_031376865.1 Acidimicrobiia bacterium
ACCTCATCGAACACATAGGCAAGCTCGCCGAGTGCGTCTGATTCGCTTCCCCGTTGCCTGACCATGTCCGCCATGGGTCCAACGTAAAGAGTCCTCAGCGAGGTTTCACACCCTGATTTGATGACTTCATCAGCGATGACGCTGAATTCACTGAATCTGTTGAGCAGTACGAATTCCCCTGATTGGGCACCGGTAAGTCATCGGCAAGCCATTGGCGAACGCAACCAGGTAACGTGCAACAGTGGAGTGTTTGTTCTGCCAGATCATTCGGGGCGATATCCCGGCAACCGTTGTGCATCAAACCGAATGGTCACTGGCGTTTCGCGATATCAACGCAACTGCGCCAACGCATGTGCTGGTGGTGCCGAAACGGCACATTGATCATGCGGGGGTGGTTCAGGCCGATGACGGCGCCGTCCTCGCCGACATGTTGCTCACCGCTCAAGCCGTTGCCGAGAACGATAAAATTGCGAGCACCGGGTACCGTTTGGTCTTTAATGTGGGAGAAGATTCCGGCAATACGGTGAACCATCTGCACCTTCACGTGGTCGGTGGTCAACCAATGGGCTGGCCGCCCTTTGCATCGTGACACCCGCAGTGATCAACGTTGTGAATCAACTTCTGATTATGCATTTACCAAAGACCTGAGCAACACATGAGTACCGAACCCCTGCGCGTCCTAGTCCCCGGCAACCATCTATTGGTTCAGGTGCTCGGCAACCGCGATGAGCATCTCAAACTGGTTGAACGAGCGTTTCCGGGTGCAATCATCACGGCCCGCGGTAACGAATTCACCATTACCGGCGATGATGCTGACCGGGCCGCCACCACCCTGCAAGAGCTCGTGCTGCTGGTATCCAAAGGCCAGTTGCTGGATTTACCGATCGTCGCTCGTGCCATTGACATGGTGCAATCCAACGAACGTCCGTCGCAGGTGCTCACCACCGAAGTCATGCGTGCTGGTAAAGGCAAAAGCGTCAAACCCAAAACCTCTGGCCAAAAGCGGTACGCCGAAGCAATTGCTAACAACATCATCACGGTTGGCATCGGGCCTGCGGGGTCGGGAAAGTCATATCTGGCGGTTGCATTGGCCGTGCAGGCTTTACAAGCCAAACAGGTAGCCCGCATTATTCTCACCCGGCCCGCTGTTGAGGCGGGGGAGCGGCTTGGGTTTCTACCGGGTGATCTCATGGCCAAAATCGACCCGTACCTTCGGCCTCTGTATGACGCGTTGTACGACATGTTGGAACCCGAAGGTGCAGTGAAGCTGATCGAGAAGGGCACCATCGAAGTGGCGCCGCTGGCGTTTATGCGGGGCAGAACGCTGAATAACAGCTTCATCATCCTCGACGAAGCCCAAAACACCACCCCAGAGCAGATGAAGATGTTCCTGACCCGAATCGGGTTTGGCTCCAAAGCGGTCATCACCGGTGACGTCACCCAGGTGGATCTTCGCGGGGATCGATCCGGACTGCTCGGGTTAGAACGTATTCTTGGAACTATCGAAGGATTGGAGTTCGTGCATCTCGATCGACGCGACGTGGTTCGACACCGCATTGTCGCCGATATTGTTGACGCCTACGAACGTGCCGATGCGGGCCAATCGGCCCCGTCTCGGCGCAACCAGGCCGGAGACGCTGGCCCTAATACTTTCACCCCTGACCCAGGAACTTCATGACCACCTCTGGCACTAGCCAGCCAGCCGAGGGAGAAACGTCTTCAGACGCGTCTTCGGCTGGCCCTGCCCCTACAGGCACCCCTCTCTCCAGTGACCAACTGTCCGGCGGTTCCGGTCCGGGTACTGTCGAAGTATTCGTCGCCGACGAACAAGACGCGCTCTCCATCGACACTGATCGTTGGTTGCGTTTGGCCGTTCAAGTGCTCGCTGCGCAAGGCGTAACTGGCCGTCATACGGCAGATATCGAGATGTCGCTCTACTTTGTTGACGAAGTTGCCATTTCCGCGCTCAATCAGCAGTACATGGGCAAAGAAGGACCTACCGATGTGTTGTCGTTTCCGATTGATGGAGAAGACGCCATGTCCATTCCGGGAGGTCGTGCTCCCGACAACAGCCCGCAAGGGCCCAATGATGACCGATTCGACGATGATGACGACGAGCAACCGTTGTTGCTTGGTGACGTGTTGATTTGTCCCACCGTTGCGCAACGAAACGCATCCGAGCACGCGGGTCCGCATCACGACGGTTCCGTTGACGATGAGTTGGCCCTCCTTGTGGTCCACGGCATTTTGCACCTGCTTGGGATGGACCACATCGTCGAGGCAGAAGCAGAAGTGATGGAAGCTCGGGAACGCGAGTTACTCCACCTGTTTCATCGTCCCATCCTTGAAGCGGGTGAACTGTCGTGACGTTGGCTGCGGTCAGTTCCACCTCAGACTTTTCATTCGGTTCAACGCAAGTATTCATGATCGTTGCGGTCCTGGTGCTGATTGGTGTCGCGGGGTTCTTGGCGATGTCGGAAACGGCGTTGACCCGCATGACCAAAATCAAAGCTGGCGCAATGCGCGACGAAGGTCGCCGCGGTGCCGCATCGCTGGCGCGGCTGATGGATCACCCAGATCAGTTCTTGTCACCGGTCTTGCTCTTGGTCCTGATGTCGCACCTAGTCATCTCCACGTTGGTTGGTTTGTTGGTTGCTCCGCTTGGCGCGTTTGCGATCGTGGCTGCCGTCATCGTGGAACTCGCCGGTATCTTCATCTTTAGTGAGTTGGGTCCGAAAAACTACGCGGTGAAAAACCCCGATCGGGTGGCGTTGATGGTGGCGCCGGTGATCTCGGCGCTCGTTCGATTTCCACCCATCAAGATCCTGGCCAAAGCGTTGCTTGTCATTGGCAATTTGTTGCTCCCCGGTCGCATCGACGATGGCCCGATGACATCTGAACAAGAGTTGCTTGCGTTAACCGATGCCGCATTGGAAGAAGATGTCATCGAACGCAGCGAGCGTTCCATGATTCACTCGGTGATCGAGTTTGGTGACACCGTCACACGCGAGGTGATGGTGCCTCGCCCCGACATGATCACGATCGCCGCGGCAGCCACCGTCGACGAAGCCATCGACATTGCCATTGAACACGGCTTCTCGCGTATCCCGGTCACGGGCGATTCCATCGACGACATCGCCGGCATTGTTTATGCCAAAGACCTCATGAAGGCCGTACGCGATGGCCGCGGCATTGCCAAAGTGGGTGCACTATCCAGATCTGCCCGGTTCGCCCCTGAAGGCAAACGGGTGTCCGAGTTGCTTCGTGAGATGCAGGCATCGAAGAGCCACATTGCGATCGTGCTCGACGAGTACGGCGGCACCGCTGGATTGGTGACACTCGAAGACCTCATTGAAGAACTCGTCGGCGAAATTTCTGACGAATATGACAACGAAGAAGCGCAGGTAGAACGCCTTCCGAACGGTGATCTTCGCCTTGACGCTCGTATGTTGATTGAAGATCTCAACTCGCTGCTCGAAGTGGATTGGCCCTCGGAAGACTGGGATTCAGTGGGCGGTTTGGTGTTCAACGAACTGGGCCACCCTGCCTCTGAGGGTGAACAGGTGGAGTACGAGGGGTACCTGCTTCGGGCCGAACGGGTGAAGGGTCGCCGGATCGGGCGGGTGCGCGTGTCTCGTGTCGCTGACGATCACGACGACTCTCACCTCAACGGCTAGTAGCCTGGCCTGCTTATGCGCTCTGGGTTCTGCTCGATCGTGGGCCGACCCAACGTGGGTAAGTCCACGCTGGTCAACCGTATTTGCGGCACCAAAGTGTCCATTGTGTCGGACAAGGTGCAAACCACCCGCACCCAGGTCCGCGGGGTTTTGACACTGCACGAACCCGATGATTGGGTCGATGCTCAGGTGATTTTCGTTGACACTCCCGGAGTGTTGAAGCCACGGTCGTTGCTGGGGGAACGCACCAATGCTGCGGCCAGTGCTGCGTTTGGCGATGTTGACGTGGCGTGTTTGTTGATCGATGCCACCATGCCGTTTGGCAAAGGTGATCGTTTCATTGCGGCCAAATTGCCAACGTCCAGTTTTTTGGTCGTCAATAAGGTTGATCTTGCGTCGCGCCAGCAAGTGTTGCGGCAATTGCATGCCGCGTCGGAACTGGGGTTCGAGGAGTACTTCCCCATTTCGGCCGCGGACGGGATGGGCATCCGCCCGCTGGTTGAGGCAATCGTCAACCGGTTACCCGAAGGGCCGATGTTTTATCCGGCAGAAATGATCCGCGATAGCGCCGAGTCATTCTGGGTGTCGGAGTTGGTGCGAGAGCAACTGTTGGCAATTGCCGAAGAAGAACTTCCGCACTCCATTGCTTGCCGTGTGGTTGAGTGGGAAGAACGCGACAACTCTGGGCCGTTTGTACGCATAGAGATTTTGGTGGAACGCGAATCGCAGAAACCGATTGTGATTGGCAAGGGTGGTTCGGTGCTGAAAGCTGTTGGTATGGCGGTGCGGGAACAGTTGCCGCCGGGTGCATATGTCGAGTTGTTTGTGAAGGTGTCAAAGGACTGGCAACGCACCCCACACATGCTTGATCGCCTTGGTTATCGCTTCCCAGGTGAGTAGTCACGCCTCGCCCGGATACCGATTTGCCGACGTGGTTGGCAACCGTTTGTATGTTGCTGGCCAGGTACCTGTCGACGCGGCAGGGCAGGTGGTTTCGGTGGCCGATGCGGGCGCTCAGTGTCGCCAGTGTTTGGACAACCTGCAGGTGCTGATTGAACAGCACGGTTTTGCGCTGGCCGACATTCACCAGCTGACGATCTATGTGGTGGGCGATTTGGCTGCCTTGCATGCCGCGTGGGGCGAAGCTGTCGCCTTCTTCGAGAGCAATGTCCCGCCAGCAACGTTGCTGGGTGTCACCCTGTTGGGATACGAAAACCAGCTTGTCGAACTCGACGCCCACATCGAACGGCCCTAACTAAGTTGCTGCAAGATTTCTTTAGTGTGTTCACCAATCAGCGGTGCATGGCGGTGCACGTTCTGCGGTGTTGCATCGAAGCGGATTGACGGCGCGATCTGGCGATACGCGCCGGCAACGGGATGCTGCGCCAGCGTGAGCGAACCATTTCCCAGCGCACGTTCGATCACGGTGTCGAGCGAGACGACCGGCTCGGCGGCCACGCCGATGTCGGCGCACACCGCCACCCACTCGGCAACGCTACGTGTGCTGATGAGTTCGCCGAGCAGCGCGTACAACGCATCGGCATTCGTTGCTCGGGCCGATGCGGTGGCAAACCTCGGATCATCCAGTAACGCAGTTCGTCCTCCTGCGGCAAACAGGGCGCGCCATTGCCTGGTGTCATAGGGGAGCATCGTGATCCACCCATCGGTTGCTTGCTTGGGCCCGCGCTGCGGGGTGGTGATGCGCGAGTATCCGGCCGGGCCAAGCGGCGGTTCAGTAGCGGCAGCTGACAGATTTTCCACCAGATTGAACGCCAACATAGCGTCGTACATCGACACCTCAAGGCGCTGGCCCTGGCCCGTCGTAGCTCGGTGATAGAGCGCAGCCAACACCCCGTTGACAATGGTCTGCCCGCATACTTTGTCGGCAACAATGCTGGGGAACAGCGCGACCTTGCCAGTGGTGCGTTCCATCAGGTCGGGCACGCCCGTTGCTGTTTGAATCACGTCGTCGTAAGCGGGCCGATCGGCCTCAACCGAGTCGGTCGGCCAACCCTGGGCCTGGCAAAACACGATGTCCGGGCACAAGACCTCGCAGTCCGCATACGACAGTCCTAACCGGGTTAATGGGCCGGGCCGAAGGTTGGTCACCAACACATCGGCCCAGCGCACCAACGCTTCGATAGTGGCACGGTTCGCCGGATCCTTCAGATCCAACAACATTGACCGCTTGTTGCGATGCAGATTCAGCGCCGTGCCCGACAACTCCGGATGGGGTCCGGGGCCCATCGCCCGGCTGAGGTCGCCATCCGCTTCTTCGATCTTGATGACGTCAGCGCCTAGGTCGCCGAGCAGTTGGGTTGCATAAGGTCCCATGACCACCGTGGTGATATCGAGCACCTTGATCCCTGTCAGCGGGCCGGTTGGGGGCGTCGCCCGCGAAGGCTTTGGGTTGGTCGGTGAGGTCACCAATTCATCGTGGCACGAGACAGGGGGCACAGTACGTAACAGGCCCGGACGGCCAGACATACCCTGCGGGCCCGGTAACCTAGAAACCCTTATGGCTGGCTACGACATTCGCATCTTCGGTGATCCCGTGCTTCGGCAGGTGTCACAAGAATTGACCGACATTGACGGCAAGATCGCCAAGTTGGTCGAAGACATGATCCCGGTCATGTACCAAGCCCATGGCCTGGGTCTGGCGGCCCCGCAAATTGGTGTTCAGAAGCGCCTGTTCGTGTTCGACATGAACGACGGCAAGGGTCCGCAAACGCTGATCAACCCGGTCATCAAAGAAACCAGCGGTGAGTGGACCTACGAAGAGGGTTGCCTGTCGGTGCCTGGCTTGTCGTGGGAGATTACTCGGCCCGACGAGATTCACATCGTGGGGCTCGATCTCAACGGTAACGAAGTCGACATTCAGGTCAAAGAACTCGAGTCGCGTTTGTATCAACACGAGCTTGATCACCTCGACGGCAAACTGCTCATCGACCAGCTCGATGACGACACTCGCAAAGAAGCGTTGAAGGTCCTTCGCAACCGAATGCTCGACGCACCAAAACCTCCCCAGGTAGATACCGGTAAAGCGCGTCTCGGTCTCCGATTACCCGGCAACTCGTGAGACACGGTCGCTGATGCGCTTGGTGTACCTGGGTACTCCCGAGGCGGCGGTTCCGCCATTACAGGCATTGGTAGCGGCTGGACACACCGTTGAACTGGTGGTGTCACAACCAGACCGCAAACGTGGTCGTGGTGGAGCGCTGCTTCCTAGCCCGGTCAAGCAAGCGGCGCTACACCTGGGATTGTCGGTCACCGATCAACTCGACGATGTGCTCAGCACCACCGCCGAACTAGGTGTGGTGGTTGCGTTCGGCAAACTCATCAAGCCTCGTCATTTGCAGGCGATGCCCTATGTGAACATTCATTTTTCGTTGTTGCCTCGATGGCGAGGTGCTGCTCCTGTCGAGCGAGCCATTCTGGCTGGCGATTCCGAAACCGGATGCTGTTTGATGGCGCTCGAAGAAGGCCTCGACACCGGTCCCGTGTATTCCCGAGAAACAACGCCCATTGACCCGCTCGAAACAGCACCTCAGTTGCGAGAACGATTAGTGGTTATCGGAACGTCAATGCTTGTCGAATCGCTCTCGGGCGGTCTGTCATCGCTGGGCCAACCGGTCGCCCAATCGGGCGATGCTGTCCACGCCGAGAAACTGAGGCCCAAAGAGTTTCAACTGCACTGGGAGCAGCCTGTTGCTGCTGCGCATGGCATCGTCCGGCTTGGCCAAGCGTGGACCACGTTTCGCGGCAAACGTCTGAAAGTCCTCGCTGCTCACCCAGCCGCACCAGACCCCACGTCTGACCCGATCCCCAGCGGCGATCTCCAACCCGGTTCCATCCACGGCCCGTATGTAGCCTGCGGTGATGGATTCCTGCACCTGATCACCGTTCAACCAGAAGGTAAGTCGGCTATGGCCGTTACCGATTGGCTGAACGGAACCAAACCATCAACCGATGAACGACTCGGAGCTTCCCTATGAACCGAGGAACCGATCCCGGCTACTCATCACGTCCGCCCAAACGCAAACCCCCAACCGCGCGACAGGTGGCGGTCGAAGCACTTGCGCAGGTCGATGAAGGTGGGTACGCCAACCTCATCTTGGGCGAGCTGCTCGACACCAGCGGTATGGACCAGCGCGATAAATCGTTCGCCACCGAGTTGTTCTATGGAACGGTTCGGCGTCGACGCAGCCTCGATTGGCTCGTCATGGAACACATAGATCGTGAGCCAGCAGAAAACGTGCTTCGCGCTCTTCATCTAGGCGCATATCAATTGGTGTTCTCGAAGGTTCCACCGCATGCGGCGGTTGCCGAAACGGTTGAACTGGTGCCGGACTACGCACGAGGCTTCACCAACGCCGTGCTGCGCAACGTTGCTCGGTTTGTTGAAGCAGGTTTTGAGTGGCCCGATCTGGCGACCGAACTGAGCTACCCCGACTGGATCGTCGAACAGCTCGAAACGGATCTTGGCGTCGAAGCTGCTGACGCAGCGCTGCGGTTTATGAACGAAGCGCCCGAAGTAACAGAGCGCGAAGACGGCTACGTGCAAGACCGTGCCAGCCAGTGGGTTGTCGATTTGCTCGACCCGCAACCGGGTGATGTCATCCTCGACATCTGTTCCGCGCCCGGTGGTAAGGCGACGCTTGCTGCGTCGCGCGGGGCAACTGTCATCGCCGCTGACAGCCGACCGCATCGCGTTGGGTTAGTGGCCGACAACGTCGATCGTCTCGGGCTGGCAGACGTTGCCTTTCCGGTCGTTGCCGACGGTTTGCGCTCACCGTTTCAGTATGGATCGTTCGATCGAGTACTCGTCGACGTTCCGTGCTCTGGTCTTGGGGTGTTGCATCGTCGGGCCGATGCGCGGTGGCGCATCATGCCTGAAGATGTCGCTGACCTAGTTTTGCTACAACGCAAGTTGGTGCAACAGGCAATTCGCGCCGTCAAGCCCGGGGGAGTGCTGTTGTTCAGCGCGTGCACGCTGACTCAGGCCGAATCGGTGGCGCACGATTTTTGGTTCGCTGAGGAGTATCCCAACCTGGTGCCCGAGTTAGGTCCTGGAGCTGACCGTTGGGAACGCCACGGCCGAGGCCTCCGGTTGCTGCCACAAACCCACGGCACCGATGGCATGGTCGCGTTCCGCTATCGGGTTCCCGCTTAGCAGCACCCAGGGCTCGGGCCCATCGGACTCGCTACGCTCGTCACTCGACCCGACGCGCAGC
>JANMEI010000547.1:0-2670 GCA_031376865.1 Acidimicrobiia bacterium
CGGCAGCGGGGTTGCCGTTGCTCGAACGAACCAATCATCTGGGCAACTGTCGCACTCACAACTGATCGGCCGGGCCGTGCTGCCCGCTGCGACATTCAGGCCAGGGTCAGCACCTTCGGGAGCGTTTTTCTCAGCCACCGATCGGACCAACGCAACCAACAACGGCATAGCGGTCGCGGCAGCTCCTGCACCGGCACTCCCCGGTCAACCGGTACAGGGGTTCAGCGCTCTGATCCCCGCTGGTGGTGACGAATGGTGGGGACTGACCGATAACGGATTCGGAGCTCGAAACAACAGTGCCGATTCCGAATTGTGGGTTCAGAAGATTCGGCCCAATCTCACTCCTGCGGCCGACGGATCAGTCGTCGTCACAGGTGGGTTTGGTCTGTCTGATCCAAAGGGTTTCGTCCCCTGGAAGATCGTATGTGACCCTACAAAAGGCGCAGCGCTTCCAGACTTTGATTTCAACAAGTTGCCCGAAGCTGCGCCCGCTTTGTGTGGGTCACCTGCTGCGCAAGGATCTAGCTCGGGCCCTACGGACTCGCTTCGCTCGCCACTTGACCCTACGCGGAAACTCACCGGCTTTGACTTCGACCTTGAATCAATGCAGATTGCTCGTGATGGCACGTTCTGGTTTGGTGACGAGTTCGGGCCGTTCCTGATTCAGACCAACCAAAGCGGTGAACTTCTCCAGGCGCCAATTCCGTTACCGAATGTGAAGTCACCACAGAATCCATCGCTTGCGGTGGGAGAGCAGCCGACGCTGTCAGCATCTCGAGGATTTGAAGGCATGTCGATCAATGCATCGCGCACGAAGTTGTACTCGTTGTTAGAAGGTCCGGTAGCGGGCGATGATCAGCGTGATCTGCGAATCAACGAGTTCGACATTCGGCGGGGTCGATACACCGGCAAGACGTGGAAGATCAGGCTGGAACTGCGCGGCGCGTTTGTAAACGTAAGCGCGCTAAAGAAGTCCGACGGATCGGTTGCCTTTCCTGGTACAACTGCGCCGCCGGCAGCAGGTGTGAATGCAATTGGCGAACTGACCATGATCAATGACACCCAAGCGATCCTGATCGAACGCGATAGTGGTGGCGACGCTCCCAACGCCGCACGATTTAAGAAATTGTTCCTGCTTGATCTATCCAAGAGCCGTGGCGGGTACGTATCGAAGTCCCTTCTGGTTGACTTGATGGCCATCCCCGATCCCGATGATCTGGGTAAGGACGGCTCATACTTCCGGTTCCCGTACACAACGATCGAAAGCGTGTACCCGGTCGACGATCACACGCTGGCCCTCGTCAACGACAACAACTTCCCGTTCTCGAACGGCCGATCGTTCAGCAAAGGTGGACCGCTTGCCGCTGACGACAACGAGTTCATCGTCATTGGACTGGATCAACGCTTGAAACTGGACAGGCGGCTCGCCCAAAACCAATCTGCGGCTGAGGTGCAACTCGACGAGTCTCCGGACAGTAAAGAGGGGAACGACGACAAAGCCGAGAGCGACAACTAACGCCCGGCCTTGTTTCGCAACGGAACACGAGTAAGCCGTTGCTCGACAGCCAGTGTCACCAGACCGGCGACACAGAGAACAGCGATATTCATTGCTAACTGTGCCAACGCGCCAGCTGCTTCGCTCCAACGGCCCATCGCAGTGGCGACGCCGACGTTGGAAGCAGCTGGCACGGTGGTCACCGATATCAACACGCCAACCAATGTTCCGGACTTTGCTTCCGTGATGGCCAGCATGCCAGCGACCCCGGCCAGGAGCGCCACCAGAATTGACCAACCATCGGGCCGAGCGATGAACGAGGTAAGCGGACGTTGATCAGCAAGATACGAGCCCGGAATACGATCTGCGACTCGAACAACAGCGGTGAGTGCCATCGTTGCAAAGATGCCCACAGAAAACCCGATGATAAGTGTACGGAGTGCTTTACGGGCACGGTCATATCGGCGTCGATGTATCGAGTACATCACCGCGGCAAGAGGACCATAATCCGGACCAACGACCATCGCACCAACAATGAGCACGGGCGAGTCCAGCAAGATGCCGATCGCGCCGATCAGAATTGCGATCGACAGCATCAACACGTAGCTGCTGGTTAACGCTGATTCGTCGCGCAAACGAGACTCGACTTCTTCCCACACCACGGCTTCGCTGGACTGGCCGGGCGCCAGGGTTTCGGCGATCTCGGCAACATTCGACAGCGCCATGTCGATACGTTCGATGGTGATCGAACCCATCCGGTGCAGGTCAAGGGATCGAAGGGTGGAAATCACCTGGTTTGCACCCTCCCTGGCAATATCGAACTGTACGAGATCACCGTCTGGTCGTCGGGCAGCTCCCGGAAAAACCACCAGGTTGTGTACCGCCGGTTCATCCTCCAGATGGCTCAGCAACGCAGGTCGGATTTCAGGCGGCGTCACCACACGAATGTGCATCATTGTCGACAAGTTTCCCACGTGCTGGGTCGATCTTCCGGTCGACTACGTTCGATGACGTGTCGTATCAGTCCTTGTACCGCCGCTACCGCCCTCAGCGTTTTGCCGAGTTGCAGGGCCAAGAGCATGTGGCTGGCGCGCTCCGCAACGCGGTGCGCGCCGACACGGTGTTGCATGCGTACCTGTTTTCCGGGCCTCGTGGCACCGGCAAAACGTCATCGG
>JANMEI010000551.1:0-1707 GCA_031376865.1 Acidimicrobiia bacterium
TGAGTACGCACACGCCAAACAGCATTAAGCGCTTTCTCAGCTCGGGCCCATCGGACTCGCTTCGCTCGCCACTCGACCCTACGCGGACCAAAGGCTCGGGCCCATCGGACTCGCTTCGCTCGCCACTCGACCCTACGCGGACCAAAGGCTCGGGCCCATCGGACTCGCTTCGCTCGCCACTCGACCCTACGCGGACATGGCGGTTGGCATGTGCAAATACGGTTCCCATTCAGGACTGACGTTACCTAATGCCACCAGCATCCAGGTCATCGCTTGCGGGACTGCGGGCCGACGTCGAAGCACCATATTGGTGTTGTCGAGGAGCGAATCACCCTTGCGAGCGTTGCACGGCTTGCAGCACGCAACCACGTTGTCCCAGGTGTGGGTTCCACCCTTGGAACGCGGCGTGACGTGGTCGATGTTTTCGGCCGCCGCATGGCAGTACTGACACCGATGGGCGTCTCGGGCAAACACGGCCCGCCGGTTGAGCGGCACCTTGTTCCGAAAGGGAACTTTGACGAACTGCACCAATCGAATCACTGACGGCGCCTGAAACACGACACGTTCAGAGTGCATGGGTTGGTCGCCCTCGTGCACCACTTCTGCCTTTTGCTTGAGCACCAAGATAATCGCGCGTCGCACCGGAACCACACACAGCGGCTCGTACGAAGCGTTGAGTAACAGTGCCCCTGCCATCAGAAGAACCTATCCCAACACCTTTCGTACACCCCTGGCCCATTTTAAAAAATCAATGAGATCGTGGGGTTCGATGGGTTCGTTGCCGGTTCCACCGCTCTGTGTCTGCTGTCTAAACCTGAAGTAATCGATTGGGACACCACCAGCATCGCTTCGTAACCGACCAGCCGAACGGACCGCCGTGAGCCACAAATCGGGCCGTCTCATCACTGCCGCTACCGCCCGCGCGCTCACCCCAGGAGGGAGATGCGTCGCCAGGAGCGCGGAAGCCATGGGACAGCTTCCCACGATTGACCGAGGTTGACGGACATGTGAGCGATCCGGGTTGGTTCCGATGGCGACGTTCTTTTATCGTCAGGGGATGAACTCACCGTCGACCGGTTACCCGTCAGGTCTCATTGTTCCACCAGCTGCACTTCAGACGACCGTTGAGCCCCAACAGGTTGGGCTCGACACGGTTCGATTGACCCGGATTGCCGATGTGATGCAGCGATACATCGACGACGGGCGCTTTGCCGGATGCTCTGCGGCGGTCGGTCGCAACGGCATACCAGCGTGGGTCCATCACGCAGGATTGGCGGACAAAGAAGCTGGCCGACCAGTTCGCGATGACACCGTGTTTCGCATCTACTCCATGACGAAACCCATCACGGCACTCGCTGCCATGATGCTGTGGGAGGAAGGCAAGTTTGAGCTCACCGATCCGATCTCGAATTTCATTCCGTCCTTTGCCAACTGTCGGGTGTATGCCAAAGGAACGGCAACCAACCACCTGACGGTTCCCGCCACGGAGCCGATCCGAATTTGGCATTTGCTGACCCATACTGCCGGCCTCACCTACGGATTCATGCACACCGACCCCGTCGACGAAATCTATCGACAGCACGGCCACGATTTCGGAACTCCTCCCCACATGGATTTGGCAGCGGCGTGCGACGATTGGGCATCGATGCCACTGTTGTTTCAGCCGGGTACTGAGTGGAACTACTCGGTTGGTACCGACGTCATCGG
>JANMEI010000552.1:0-1900 GCA_031376865.1 Acidimicrobiia bacterium
GTTGTCGGGCCCGATTTCGCTAGCAGTGGCGGAGTTTGGCCACGTCCCGGTTGCCACCAAAAACTCTCGCAACTTTGACTGTATTGATCGAAGTCTCCGATCGCAATTCGAATCGGGTGTGAGCGACGCTGTCGTGTTCGCTCCAGAACTCATCGAGGATGTGAACTTTTTGTATGCCGACTCCTCGATTCGTCCGAACGTTGTGACTGCTTCCTACTACGGCCTTGCCACCATCTCAGCTTCACCGGGTGATCCGTGCGCATCTATCGGAGCGACGTTCAAGTAGCGCCTCTTGTATCGGCAGCATCGAGCGCAGGTCGTGTAGCGCTGGTACCGTCATCAGCTCATGACTGCTTCAACCTGGTCCGTGATCGACCCTTGTACTGCACTCGATATTCGGGAGGTCCAGCTCGCCACCACCGACGATGTCGATACCGCCGTGTTGCGTGCAACCGCCGTCCAACCCAAATGGGCATCACTGTCAACGCAAGAACGATGCCGTTTGCTTCGTCGATTTGCCTCGGTGGTTGAGGCACATGGCGAAGAGCTAGCTCAGCTCGAGGCGCTGAACTGCGGCAAGCCAATTGGGAACGCTCGATGGGAAGCGCAGGCTGCTGCGGATTGTTTGCAGTATTACGCAGCGGCGGTGGAGCGTCATCACGGCACCACCTTGCCGTGGAATGACGGTTTGATACTCACCTTGCACGAACCGCTGGGTGTCGTCGGTGCAATTGTTCCATGGAACTTTCCGATGCTGATCGCCAGTTGGAAAATTGGACCCGCATTGGCATGCGGCAACGCGCTGCTGCTGAAGCCGAGCGAACTGACCCCGTTGACAGCGATTCGGATTGGCGAACTTGCGTTGGAAGCGGGCCTGCCCGAGCATCTGCTGCAAATCATTGTTGGTACAGGGGCTGAAGCGGGGCAGGCGATGGTTGATCATCCCGGCATCGCCAAGATTGGCTTCACGGGATCTACTGCAACCGGAAAACACATTCTGCGTAGCTCCGTCGACTCGTTGAAGCGTGTCTCGCTGGAACTAGGCGGCAAAAGCGCCAACATCATTTTTGCCGATGCCGATCTAGAGAAAGCCGCTGCTGGTATTCCTGGCAGTATTTTCGATAACACCGGCCAAGACTGCTGCGCCCGCGGCCGAATCCTGGTCGAAGCTTCGGTGCACGACAAGTTTGTCGACATGGTGGTCGAGGCTGCTCGTGGACTGAAAGTAAGTACACCTAGTGATCCAGACTCATTTATGGGGCCGCTCATCAGCGCAGCGCATCTGGCTAAGGTCACATCCTTCGAAGGCGAGGGTGATGTGGCGTTCCGCGGCGATGTTCCAACCGGTGACGGGTTCTGGTATCCAGCTACGGTGGTGACCGGGGTTCAGCGAACTGCTCGGATTGCCAACGAGGAAGTCTTCGGGCCGGTCGTTGCCATTCTTCCGTTTACTGACGAAGCCGACGCTGTTGCGGTGGCCAATGCCACCCCGTACGGACTCTCAGGCAGCATTTGGACCAAGGACAGTGCCAGAGGTTTGCGAATGGCACGGGCGGTGCAAAGCGGCACGCTGAGCGTGAACTCCAATTCTTCGGTACGGTACGCCATGCCGTTCGGAGGATTCAAGCAATCCGGCATCGGACGCGACCTTGGCCACGAAGCGCTTGCGCACTATTCCGAACTCAAAACTGTTTTCGTGTCCACTGCGCCGTAGTTGCTGCGCTATTCAATTCAACTCAATCTCACACACATCTCAAACACACACAGAGCAAGGAAATCATGACCGGACGTCTTCACGGCAAAGTTGCACTCATCACCGGAGCTGCTGGCGGCTTAGGTAGGGTCGCTGCCGAACTCTTCGCATCGGAAGGCGCTCAGGTTGTTATCGCCGATGTCACCG
>JANMEI010000610.1:0-2130 GCA_031376865.1 Acidimicrobiia bacterium
CAGCAAGCCCGGCTTCACCGGTGGTTGCTTGAATGACTCGATAGCCAGCCTGGCGTAAGTACATGTCGAGCAGGTCAGCAATATTGGCGTCGTCTTCGACTACGACGATGGTGCCCATAGGTGTCGGGTCAGCTGACATGACGACCACACTACGGGCACACTTAGGCTTTTGTGCGGCAAAGCGTGATCCGCGCTGGAACTAGCCGATGAACTGGTTTTCTAAGGGCTAGCTTCTGATCGGTGGAAACGTACCTCGATAAGATTGTGGCGTGGCATCGGCACCGCGCCGTCGATGCGGGCCTGCACGACGAAGCCGTATTGTCCGAGTTGGGCCGCCGCGCAACCGAGGCACGCCGCGTCAATCCAGCCCGTGGATTCGCCGATGCACTCCGAGGCCCGGGTCTTTCGGTGATTGCTGAAGTGAAACGTCGGTCACCATCACGTGGGGATCTGGTCGAAACCCTCAATCCAGCAGAACTCGCCACGGAGTATGCCCTGGGTGGCGCCAGTGCCCTTTCGGTGCTCACCGACTCGGCTCACTTCGGGGGCTCTGTCGATGACCTGCAACTCGCTCGGGCCGCGGTCACAATTCCGGTCATCCGAAAAGACTTCACCGTGTGCGAGGCTGACGTGCTCGAAGCGATTGTGATGGGCGCTGACTGTGTCCTGCTGATTGTGGCGGTTCTGACCGACGAAGAACTTGAGCGTTGTAGCGATGTCGCTGCGGCGCACCAGACCGACGTTCTCTGGGAAACCCACGACGAACGCGAAGTTGAACGGATTCTTCGTTACCGTCCGATGCTGGTGGGGGTCAATCAGCGAGATCTACACAGCTTTCTGGTTGATCAAGAGCGTGCGGTTCGCGTCGCTGCGTCAATTCCTGACTATGCGGTAAAAGTTGCCGAATCAGGGGTGCGGGGTCCGGTGGATGCAGCTGTGCTGGCCGCTGCTGGATATGACGCAGTGTTGGTGGGAGAGTCTCTGGTGAAGAGCGCCGACCGTATAGCGGCAATTCGAGCATTGACCTCGACAGGGTTGCCCACATGACATGGGTCAAAATTTGTGGGATCACGAACGAAGAAGACGCGTTGCTGGCTATTGCGATGGGTGCCGACGCCATCGGTTTCATTTTTGCTCAAGGCTCAAAGCGACAAGTTCAGCCTCCGCAGGTTGCCGATATCGTTAAACGGCTCCCCCCTGAGGTGTTGACCATTGGCGTGTTCCGCAACGATCTACCCGACCGAATCATTCGTGTCGTCGAACGATGTGGGCTGACTGGGGCACAGTTGCACGGCCTCGAGACGCCGGCCCAGACAGCCGAAGTTGCCGCCCGAGTTCCGTTCGTGATCAAGGCCTTTGCTTACGACGACCAATCGATGCCTCAGGCTTCGCGTTACCGAGTCAACAGCCTCTTGATCGATGCGCCGACGCCAGGTTCGGGGGAAACTTTCGATTGGCAAGCCACCCAACAGATCCCCAGCGGTTTTCGGTGGATTCTCGCCGGTGGACTTCATGCGGGCAATGTTTCCGAAGCGATCGTTGCGACGAATCCTTGGGGAGTTGATGTGGCAAGCGGGGTCGAAGATTCTCCAGGACGAAAAGATGCACGCTTAGTACGAGAGTTCATTCGAGCCGCAAAGCACGCAGTGCCACCGTCGGAATGGGCCCAACGTTGGCCCGACTCTGATGCGATGTGGACGCCGGAAGAAGGCCGGGAAGTCGGCCGGGAAGTTGGTCGGGAAGTTGGTGTCGAATCATCGGCTCCCTTCGATTTCGACCTCGACGGATAAAAAATCTCACCGACCGGTAGTAAGGCAGAACAGCCAGCCGTGGAAGGATGAAGGAATGAGTTTGTTGGATCAGCCCCAGTCCTTTATGGGCGAGCCCACCAGTGATGGGCGATTTGGAGAGTTTGGCGGGCGATTTGTCCCGGAAACGTTGATGCCCGCTGTCTTGGAACTCGAGCAGGCGTTTCGGGAAGCGTGGGTAGATCCTGCTTTCAAGCAGGAGTATCACCGAATCTTGAAAGAGTACGGCGGTCGACCAACGCCGGTTTCGGAGTGCGAACGACTATCGGCCACCCTTGGCGTGCGGGTGTTGTTGAAACGCGAAGACCTCGCGCACACCGGC
>JANMEI010000624.1:0-6102 GCA_031376865.1 Acidimicrobiia bacterium
GAGCAAGATGCCATCCTGTGTTGAACGGCACCATCCAAAATCGTGCACCAAGGGTTTGCCGCACGTGATGCGTGGTGGCGCGCCGGTCCGCTGAATGACCGAGGCCACCATGCTCGGCAATTGCCCGCAGCCGATTGATAACACGCCATCCCGTCATCCATGAACCAAACCACAACACCACCCACGTGTACCAGCGACCGGTGGCAGCCCACATCACCACGAACATGACAATTTGGGTTCCCAAAATGCCAGCTGCAGTTGGTCGAGCAGCTGGGCTTCTCAACCCACGAAACAACGGCTTCAGATTTTTCCAACCAGAGATGCCAACGGCGTCGCGCAACAAGCGACGGCCGAGCGCCCTTGGGGTGGTTCGGTAGCCAGCGTAAAAAGGAATGTCGGGTTCGTCGGGGCCGAACTCTTCGCGATGGTGAGCAAAATGGGATCGCCGATAAATGCCGATGGGCGACCATCCCGGATAGGCGATGAGCCACGTTCCGACGAAATCGTTGACACGCTTATTACTGAACAGCAACTTGTGCGCTGACTCGTGCATCAGAATGAGGAAGCGCGCCTGAATGGACGACATCAAGATCAGTCCCGCTACCCATGCAACCGGATGGTCGATACGCACGACGCCTGCCGTTATGGCGGCAACCCATACCCAAACCATCAACACGCTGACCGCGTTGCGTCGATCCGGTATGACCCTCAAAGCGGCGCGCACTTCTGGAACAGCAAAGCCATTGGCCAGTAGGCGTTCAGTAGGCAACACGTTCCCCCGCAACGACGGGTGGAGCATCATGTTTCCGATGTGTTGGGTGCCAATGATTGCCTTTGCCATACCAATACCTTACAGTTTCACACCAGATGACTACAAGTCGTAATATTCGCCCCGGTGACGAGCGCCCACTCACGGCGCGATCCGTGCTGGCTTCGGCGCTCCTGGGAGAAGATCCCCCACGATTGCCCGTTGCCCAGTTGGTCCGTATTGCCGCCGCGTTCCAGATCAACGAAAACCGCGCTCGTGTGGCGCTTTCGCGGATGGCATCGAAC
Source organism: Acidimicrobiia bacterium (assembly GCA_031376865.1). Taxonomy (GTDB): domain Bacteria; phylum Actinomycetota; class Acidimicrobiia; order Acidimicrobiales; family JANYDT01; genus JANNBN01. The sequence goes on from JANMEI010000624.1 coordinate 1,054, forward strand.
GCCGAGGTGCGCACCGACGATGGAACGTATGAGCTCATCAGCCACGCACTGTTGGAGCGTCAGCAGCGCCAACGAGATAGTCGGGCTGGACAAACCAAACACTGGGAAGGCGATTGGCTGGTGGCGATTGTGGGGCCGCAAACAGCTTCGCCCGAGCAGCGCGTGCGACGACGGACCGATCTTCGTCGATCACGATTCGCCGAGTATCGAGACGGCGTCTGGGTACGGCCCAACAATCTCGCACCTTCCGTTGTCGCGAGATCAGATGTACACGTAGTACAGGTTAAGCAAGCACAGTCGCCATCCAATCCGGATCTCTCGTTCGAAGCGGCCGTTTCGCGGCTCTGGGATCTTGCTGGGTGGGCAACTCGGGCACAGGACTTGGTAGCGCGACTCGACCACGTTGACCCCTCCAACGAAGACAACTTGGCCGATGGGTTTGTCTTGTCGGCATCGTGCCTTCGGCACTTTCAGAGCGATCCGTTGCTACCTGCGGTGTTGCTGCCATCAGACTGGCCGGGAAGAGCGCTGCGGTCCCGTTACCAAGAGTGGGATTACCGCTATCGCCGTGTTTTGGGTGCGCTTGGCAAGCTGAAGTGTCAGGATGTTGCGGTGGACAAGTGGGTAGGGGTGGCGAGTGCTTGAAGTCAATGCCGTGTCGAAACAGTTTGGTACCAAGCAGGTACTAGATCGATTTGATTTCACTGTCAATGCCGGTGAAGTTGTGGCTGTCACCGGTGAGAACGGATGTGGTAAATCAACGTTGCTGAAATTGTGCAGCGGCCTGATTTCTCCTGACAGTGGTAGCGTAACTCGTCGTGGGGTGCTGGGATATTGCCCGCAAGATCCAGGGCTCCTCCCTCGGCTCACGATCGATGAACACCTTGCGGTGTTTGGGGTGGGAATGGGGTTGCCACCACGAAAAGCGCTCATCAAGGGCCGCGGCATCCTGCGATCGCTGGGAATTCCTGATGCAGAAAACACCCGCATCGGAGCGCTGAGTGGAGGCACGCGACAGAAAGTCAACCTGGCCCTCGCCCTGTTAAACGACCCAGAATTACTTCTCCTTGACGAGCCGTACCAAGGTTTCGATCACGGCACCTACGTTGACTTTTGGGATCTGGTTGACGATTGGCGAGATGAGGGTAAGGCCGTGGTGATCATTACTCATCTGCTGACCGAAACTAAGCGTGCCGATCGATTAGAGATCATGCGACGGGTTGGCGGACCCGTGTCGCTGTTTGATGACGAATCCGAAAACGACTTCCTTGTTGCTACAGGAGATGACTGGTGAACCCACAGCGAACGGCTGCAGTTTTTCGTATGCATGGGTATGATGTTCTGCGTCGACGCACCGTACTTGGTTTGTTGCTCAGTCTTCCAATGTTGCTGTATGCCGCAATCCCCGATGATCCGACGCGACCTGGTTTCGCCGTGGTACTCGTGGGCACCCTCATGACGTTCTCCATTGCCGGGCCATCCATCTTTGTGATGCTCGGTGGTCGTGACATTGACCAACGTCTTGGCTTGGTTGGATTTAAGCCGCTCGAACTTCTGGGTGGTCGGTTCGCTTTGCTCAGCTTGCTTGGCATCTCGACCTCGGTGATCTTTGCTGCCGTGGTCATGGTCTTCGACAATCCCCAACGCCCGGCGTACCTCATGGTCGGCCTCGTTTTGATGGCACTTTTGTCCGTGGCCCTTGGGCTTGCCTGTGGAGCAACCTTGCCCGGCGATCTGGAAGCGATGCTGGTCATGATCGGATTCGTTGGCGTCCAGTTGGTGGCGGGTCCCAGTTCAGCCATACATAAGTTGCTGCCGTTTCGGGCACCCATCTTGTTGCTCTACATGGCCAGTGGCCGCCGTTACTCGTTGTCACAAGTGTTGATCCCAGGTGTTTGGTGGATCGTATTCTTTACGTTCGTCGCTTACGCAACGATCCGTCGACGAAGCCCTCAAGCAAACGGCTAATAACCAGGGCGGCTAGTAACTCGGGCACGGCGGCTCGCCGGGCAACAAGCCACGAAGCGCAACTCGAACCCAACGCCCCTCATTGACCCAAACAGTCTCGTGGGTCACATCGACCAGTGAGTCCAACACGATTCGCCCGTCCTCTCCGGTGAGATTGAGACACCCGTCGGGAAGTCGATCCGACAGCGGCCACAACCGGGCCACGTTGAGGTTGTCTTGCTGCTCAAGTGCCTCACGTTCGACAACCCCAACGGACTGCACTTCCAATCGAAGCGCGTTGAAGTTCACCAGATCCGATGGCGATCCCGTGGCGGACACTGCACCCTCACCCAAAGGATCTTGCAGCCACACGTTGAATGCTTCGCGAAAGGCGACTTGATCGGGACGGATGCCGTCCGTTTCTCCGGGCGCATAGATGTCGTGCCGGTAGCTTTTCTCACCATCGGTCACCACGACGGTGATCGATCCTTGATCGGTCTTGCCCGTAATACCTGCATCGATTGGCGTAGCGCTGAATAAGCCCAACGCTTGCATACGAGTCACCAGCGAAGCCATCTGCTCGGCCGTCACAGGCCGTTGCAGCACACCGCGCAGTATCGATGTTCCAACCGTTGGATCGGCAGGTCGGTACATTGCTCCATCAGCAATGTGCAGCACGTGGGGCGTTGCGGGAAGCACTCCCCACGCCACGAACCCGCCCGATTCTGTAACCGTGACCGTAACTTTTGGAATTTCTGTCGACGACAACAAGGGCTGGATGCTGACTGGCGCCAAGGCAGAAACTGCGGGCTGCGATGAAACTGGGGGGTTTGCTGGCTGGCATGCACTGACAGCGAATACACCGAGGACAACTGCCGCGGTACGCACCGCCAGAGGAACATGAGCCGTGAGTTGTTTCATACCTGTGCGACGTTATTGCGGATCAGGAAAGTTCCCCAATTCGTCAGAGTTCCGCTACTCGACTGGAATGACTTCTTCGCGACCGGTCGTTGTACGAAGTGGTTCTTCGCGAAGAAACCAGGCGGCTAGAAACGTCACGATCGTCAAGATCACGGCGACCACCACCACCCGTCCAGCTCCGCTGGCGATCGCCTCGGTAACTGCTTGGCGAACTTCACTAGGAAGCGCGCGTACCTTCTCGGGGGTTCGAATAACGGCGAACACGTCTCCGTCTCGCTGACCACTCGGCAGGTTACGACGGAGTTCAGACTTGACGGTTGCGTTGAAGATTGATCCCAGCACGGCAAGCCCGATAGCCGATCCAAGGTTTCGGAAAAAGTTGCCGGTAGAGGTTGCGATTCCTAAGTCGCGCGGATCAGCAGAGTTTTGAATGCTGATGGATGCCGTTGGCATGGTCGTTCCCATTCCAACACCGATCAACAGCAACGCAGCACTGAGCAACAGCGTTGACAGTGACGATCCAATTTCGGCGCGCAACATAATGACGGCCGCAGCTGCCATGCCGATCACGGTCAAGGGCAGACCAACCAATGCTGTCAGGCGGTATCGACCTGTTTTGGTGATGTAACGACCGGTGAACGTTGACGCAGCGGTGAGACCAACCATCAAAGGCAAGCTTCGCAAGCCAGCCTGCGTGGGCGACAGAAGCTGAGCGTTTTGAAAGTACAACGAGAAGAACAATCCAACTGTCATCATCACCGCTCCGGTCAGAAACCCGAGCAACAGCGACATCCTGACGATGTCGTTGCGGAACAAGCGAGGCGGGGTTATTGGCTCCGGCGCCCGCTGCTCCTGCCAGACATACAGCGCGAGGAGCAGTGCCGCACCCACGAGTAGGGCGACAACCGTTGGTGACCTCCAGCCGAGTGACGATCCCTCTTCGAGCGCAACCATAAATGCCACGATGGTCCCGGTAACCAGCGCAGCACCTAACAGGTCAAGTTTGACCGGGCGGATGATTCGAGGAAGCTTCAAGGTGTAGTGCACCATGAATATGGCCAAAACACCAATTGGTAAGTTTACGTAGAAGATCCAACGCCACGAAGTCGTCCCCACTATCAATCCACCCAACAGCGGTCCGGCCAAACTGGCGAACGCAAACACGCTCGTAAACAATCCGAAATACCGTCCACGGTCGCGAGGGGCAACCACGTCGCCAACGATGGCGAAGGTGAGGCTCCAAATCCCACCACCACCGAGACCCTGTAATGCCCGAAAGGCAATCAATTGACTCATGCTTTGCGCTAGCCCACACAACATCGACGTGACGAGAAACAACACGATGGTGATCAAGTAGACGTTCCGACGACCATACAAATCACTCAGCTTTCCAAGCACCAGCGTCGAGATCGTCGACGCGACGATGTACACGGTCGTTGCCCACGTGTATCGCGAGAAACCGCCAAGATCACCAACGATCGTTGGCATAGCGGTGCCCACGATGGTGTTATCCAGCGCCGACAAAAACAAGGTGATCATCAACCCCGAGAGCAGCAAATTGAACTGTCTAGTACCGGGAGCAAGTGACGTCACCCGGCCACCCTCTCACGCAGGGTGCTTCCCGCTCGAATTCACTAGGAGTGAAATCGCGAGTCGACAAGCTGACTTTCAGACCACAGTGCCGATGGCTCGGCCAATCAGATAGGACACTGCCATTGCAATCGACCCACCAATGACGACCCGCACGGTGGGCTTCACCCACGGAGCACCACCGATACGCGCTCCCGAATATCCCAAGACAGCCAGGCCTACCAACGTCGAGAGAAAGCCGACGATCACCCGAGCAGACGCAGGAGCGACCAGAACTGCAATCACGGGAAGCAATGCACTGATCGCAAATGTCGATGCAGATGTCAGTGCTGCTTGTACCGGTCGCGACAGATCGTCCATATCCAGTCCCAATTCGTCGCGTGCATGATGGCGCAGGGCATCGCCGGCGCTGAGTTCGGTAGCGACTGCATCGGCTAACTCGTCGCTGAGTCCTCGTTTTCGATAAATCGCTGAGAGCTCGTGACGTTCTGCGTCGGGAACACGAAGAATCTCTGCATGTTCCTTGGCCACGGTAATTGCCTGCGCGTCGGCATCTATGACCGTTACATCCGCGCCCATACGCGCCGCCTC
>JANMEI010000220.1:0-2751 GCA_031376865.1 Acidimicrobiia bacterium
GCATCGTGACAGCTCGAACAGCTGGAAAGGCCCGCCCGTCGGCGGGCCTTTCGCCACTACCAGGTGGAAACGCACCGTCAACCGGAATCGCGCCTCCGCTCACTGTTCTGTTCGACCCGCATTGCCCGCTCTGCCGAGACCTTCGCGGCTGGTTGGCTGGTCGGCGAACCACCGTTCCACTCGAGCTGATCGCCGCAGGCTCCGATTTGGCGAGGCTTCGGTTCCCTGATCTTGACGCACGACGCACCGCTTCGGTACTCACTGTGATCGACGCTCGGGGAGCCGTGTGGGAAGACGAAGGAGCCTGGCTGCTGCTCACCTCGATCTTGGGCTGGAACGGCCTGGCCCGCCACTTCGCCTCCCCTGCACGCAAGCCGTTCGTGCGGGCCGGACTCAAAGCCGTCGACAGTTACCGCATGATCGGCAAACGCCGAGAAGCGAGAAAGGGCGGAACCGTGGAGTGTGGTGACGGATGTCGATTGGTGGTGCGACCATGATCCAGACCGCTGTTGGTTCCGCCACTGATGTAGCAATTCGTGACTCACTGCCACCGACACCTATTGAAACAACGCAGAATGGTGCAATGGCGCCAACAAAATCTGAGCGAACCAAAGCGTCGCTCATCGACGCCGCGCTGACGTTGTTCAAAGACCGAGGATTCGACGCCACCACTATGCGGGCAATCGCCACTGAAGCTGGCGTGTCGGTGGGCAACGCGTACTACTACTTCGATTCCAAAGAGCATCTGATCCAGGGCTTCTACGACCGGGCCCAGCACGATCATCGCGAGGCACTGCTCCCGCTCCTCGAAACCAAGAAGACGCTCGAACAACGCATGGTGGCCAGCCTCGATACGTGGATCACGGTGATGGAACCGTATCGAGCTTTTGCCATGAGCTTCTTCCGCAACGCAGCGGATCCCACTAGCCCGCTTAGCCCCTTCAGTGCCGAGTCAGGAACATCGCGGACCGCCTCAACTGAGTTGTGGAAAATCGTTGTCGACGGATCAGAAGATCACATCCCAGATTCCGTGAAACCAATCCTTCCGGAATTGCTGTGGCTCTTCAGTATGGGCAACGTGTTGTTCTGGGTGAACGACCGAAGCGACCGTGCCGTGGCGTCACGTCTTCTTGCATTACGACTTGCGCCGGTCTTGGTGCGCACGATCCAATTGGCCGATATCCCTGCGCTTGAGGCAACCGTCAAAGATCTGGTGTCGCTCATTACTGACTTGAAGCGACTCACCACAGGGTAAACGTTGATGTGATCGAGCTTCTCTTTATCCTTGGCGGCGGCGCTGGCATCGCCAACTTCACTCTCACCAAACAACTGTGGGCAGCGCTCGACACTCCACGACTTGCGACAGGGCATGTCGTTATCGGTCAGGTTGAAGTGTGCGGGGCCGCCGCCAGCAAACCTGGTTCGCCGATCGTGACATCGCCGTTAGGAGGTAGTCAGTGTGTCTGGTGGGATGTGTTCGTTGAAGAGGAAGTTGGTAGCGGTAAGGCGGCAAAGTGGATACCTCGATTTCGAGTCAGTACCCAGCCGTGGATACATATCGATGACGGCACCGGCCCCGTGCTGACGAATGTGCCGAAAACAGCACACGTCGCCGAACGTACGTACACAAGCTTTCTTGAGACAATGCCGGCGAGAGTGGGCTACCTACAACTTGCTCGGAGTGCTTCCGGTCTGCGAGGATCGAAACTGTATTCGCGCATACCATATGACGAAGACAGTTTGTTCGACCCAGCATTGGTGCAGCGGTTCGAGATAGTTGACGAAGGTACGCCGCTGTCGGATCAGCCCATTGCTGAGTTTGCTGGGAAGTGGAAAATCACCGAACGGTACGTTGAACTCGGGGCGCAGCTGTACGTGATTGGAAGCACAACTTATGACAACGCCTCACGCGGCGCCAGGTTTGAGCCGCGCCAGAAACGGCCGCTGTTTATGCGGCTCGGGGCCGAAGAGGACTACGTGAACGGTCTGCAATGGCGGGTCCGGATATACGCCGGCCTGCTGATTATTGCCATGTTTTTCGCTCCAGCAGTCTGGCTGGGCGGGAACGAACCAGGCGATCGAACGCCACATTGGTTGGCTGGGTTTGTGTCGCTGGGATTGTTGTCTGTGTGGTGGTTTGTGGGACGGATCATTCGTGTGAGAAACCGAATATCGGCCACCAAGGAACAGGTTCGTTCGGGTGCCGGGTTGGTCGACATCGCTATTCAGAAACGCGCCGAACTTATCCCGTCCCTCGTGGCCGTCGTCCAAGCAGCAACTTCTCACTCCGAAGAAGTGCTGACGAAGTTATTGTCCCTGCGCAATCAGCGAGCCAATGGGGACGAGGCCCTGAACGAACTCCAAGCTTTGGCCCGCAAACATCCGAAACTGGGGACCGCAGCCAACTATCAACAGCTACACCACAGTCTTGCTGCTGTGGAAATGGATCTTGCGGTGGCGCACGGGTTCGTGGTGGACGCCGAGGCCATTCATCAAACTCGGATACAGACGTTCCCCGATTCATTGATTGCCTGGTTTTTCCGGCTTCGATGAGGGGCCAGTCTTGTGGGTCGCCAAGCAGTTTTGGTCACACCAGTGGACATTGGGCGAATATATGGACGGGAAACCGTTGTTGCTGCGCGAAGCTTGGAGGGTCGTCACGTGCTCAGGAGCCAGAACAGTGTCAAACCAATCAGCAATGCGGATCGCAATCGTTGGAGCAACCGGCATGGTCGGCGAGGCAATGCGCGA
>JANMEI010000672.1:0-1174 GCA_031376865.1 Acidimicrobiia bacterium
GCTGATGACCGTCGCCGCGTCACACGTGCGAACGCACGATTCGAGGAAGGATCGATACGCCATCCACTCGCCGGTCGAGGCGAAGTAGCCGCCGTTGTGAAACGCGATCGTGTCGAGCACACTGATCACCAATCGAACGCCTGCACCTCGCCACTTGGCAACGTCCCAACCGGGAGTTGGCTGGTAGGGACGAAACGCGATGTCGATCGCACCGAACGAACGCAGGTCGCCGCTTTCGGGCACGCGAGCGTTGACTTTCGCCAGGCTCAACACTTCCGCGGCATAGCGAGGGATCGGGCCCGGAAGCGCCACCGAGACTTCGGCGACGTCAGGGTTCTCGGCGAGGGCTCGAATGGTGTGCGTCGTCGCGACCTGGGTCCCTACTTGGTTCGGGCCAAAACACGAGCCATCAATGAGGATCCGCAGGCCCTGCACCTTGACTCGGGCGACCTGATGCGCCAACGCAAACGGCGAATCCCCACTCATCCTCTCGTGGTCGACAAAGGCCACCATCGACTGATGCCGATGGAGCAGCCAGCCTCGATCGTCAGGGGTAAGGGTCGTGTTGATTGACTCCACGGCGAGATCGCTCGGACGCAAAAGATACGTGGACGTATCAATAAGATCGACGAAGCCCTTCTCCCGCGCCCGCACGCAGAAGTCAGCAATAGCGATGTCGAAGCGAGCCGAAGCCGGCGCGACAATCTCGCCCACCGCGGCCAACGCCGAAGCACTCAACACCACCAATGGTCCGCATGCAAACGTCACCGGGGTGGCGTCGGGAACGGGACTCAAGGAGCGGAGACGCCGAGTGAGCGTGACCTCATCGTGACCGTCCGGCGCTCGATCCGCCGGCAGGTTTCGAACCGGAAAGGACAAGAAGTCGGCGGCGTTCGAAAGAAACGACACCGATGAATAGCGAAGATCGTCCGCCAGCCAAGAAAGTGCAGTGGCGAACGGAGCGGGAGGGACCAGGCACGGCTCGTTCACCACGGCGAGGTGGGTTCGTCGCTGTGCGTAAACCACATTGCAGAGCTCCGATACCGAACCGACCATGCACGTCGACACCCGAGGCCCGAGAGCAGCAAACGTCGAGAGGAACTGCGCATAGAGGCAGCCCACAACGACATCGATGTCGGCCTGCTGCGAAATGCTCAATCGACGGTGCAAGCGC
>JANMEI010000714.1:0-3222 GCA_031376865.1 Acidimicrobiia bacterium
GATGAACCAGATGCTCGACACGCTCGAACCATCAAACAAGAAGTACTTCATGCATCACTACAACATGCCTCCGTCGGCCAACGGCGAGACGGGTCGTGTTGGTTCGCCAAAGCGTCGCGAAATCGGTCACGGCAAGTTGGCAGAACGTGCGTTGTTGCCGGTTATCCCAAGCCAAGACGAGTTCAGCTACACGCTGCGTTTGGTGTCAGAAGTTCTTGCTTCCAACGGCTCAACTTCTATGGGTTCGGTTTGCTCCGCGTCACTGTCGTTGATGGACGCTGGCGTGCCAATCAAGGCTGCTGTTGCTGGTATCGCAATGGGTCTGGTGTACGCAGAAGGTAAGTACACAACCCTTACCGACATCCTCGGCGCCGAAGATGCATTCGGCGATATGGACTTCAAAGTTGCCGGTACGGCTGACTTCGTTACCGCATTGCAACTCGACACCAAGATCGACGGCATCCCTGCCGACGTGTTGGCCGCTGCGCTGCAGCAAGCCAAAGAAGCTCGTTTGGGCATCTTGAAGGTGATGAACAAGGCGATTTCGAAGCCACGTACCGAAGTTTCCGGGACGGCCCCAAAGATCATCAGCTTCGAAATCCCGATGGACAAAATCGGCGAGATCATCGGCCCCAAGGGCAAGGTCATCAACGCCATTCAACAAGAGACCGGTGCTGACATCAGCGTCGACGATGATGGTCAGGTTGGCACCGTGTCGATCGGGTCAACCGATGGTCGTGCCGTTGAAGAAGCTCAACGTCGAATCGAGATGATTCTTGATCCCCCGAAGGTTGAGCTCGGTGCCGTGTACCAGGGCAAGGTCGTATCGACCACCAAGTTTGGTGCGTTTATCAACATCCTTCCTGGCCGCGATGGTCTCATGCACATTTCCAAGGTGGGCAAGGGCCAGCGGGTCAACAACGTCGAAGACGTGTTGTCACTCGGTCAGGAAATCGAAGTCCGTGTTGACGACATCGACGTTCAAGGCAAGGTTTCCTTGCAGTGGGCCGACATGCCTCCAGCTGAAGCTGGCAGCGGTGACCGTCCTCCTCGTGAAGACCGTGGTCCTCGTGATGACCGTGGTCCTCGTGGCGGCGGCGATCGTGGTGGAGATCGCGGTGGAGATCGTGGCGGCCGTGATCGTGACCGTGGCCCTCGTAGCGGCGGAGACCGTGACCGTGGTCCACGTAGCAGCGGTGGTGATCGTGATCGTGGTCCTCGACCCGAGCGTGCAGCAGCGCCAGCCGGTGCGGTGTCGTTTGAGGATCAGTTCGAGGCGCAAATCTCGAAGGAACTCGGTAACCTGGGGCCAGCAGATGCGCCCGAGGCGGACAGCGGAGCGGCCGACGCACCTCGTCGACGTCGTCGCCGCTGATTCTCAGTCGTAGCTGATTCTCAGTAAACTTATGAAGTAGTCGAAGAAGCGGTGGCCGATGGCCACCGCTTCTTCTCTTCTGGGTGTGTTGGGGAGACTGAGGCCGTGGCTCAGTCGAGATGCGTCACGGGTTGCTTGCGAGGTGGGACGAGCACGGCGGTTGAGGCGAGCCCGATGATGCCGGTCCAAAATATTGTGCCGGTCCACTGTTCGCGACTCATGCTGATTGCGGCGGCGGTGTCGGTGAGCGATATCAGCAGATAGCTCCCCCAAAGGACGATCGGGGACAGAAGGGCAAACAGGCGAAAGGCAAGCCGACGGTTCTTCAGCGACTTGAACCCGAGCCACATCAGGTCAATACAAAAGCCTCCGACGACAAAAGAAACTGGCTGTCGCCACACCTGAAAGTCAAACCAGATCACCGAGTTGATTGCAAACACGGTCATCATGAGTGTTGCTGCCCCGAACGGCAGGCTCCACCGGCGTGCGATGCACAGCATCACACCGAAAATCACAGCACTGTGAATCAGAACGCCTGAGGTGTACAGGTTATTGAATAGCTCGCTGGCAACGATTCCGGTGTTGGGCTCAGGAGTCGTCATTTCTGCGGGGAAGTTGGCTGAAAGAACACCTCCGCCGGTGACGTTCGTGAACAAAAAGAGGACTGGAACAGCAGAAATGGCCGAACCGGCAGCGACAGCGATCGGCCAAAATCGGCGGCCGTTTGTTGTTTCCGGGGCACTATCGGCCCAATACGTGCGGATGGCTCCAAAGGGCAACATTGTAAGTCCGCTTATTAAGATAATGTGGGTCGGGCTGAAAAAAATATCGTTGCCTTGTTCGATGCCGTAGGCAAGGTGCCAGCTCATGTCGCCGACACCGGCTACCGCACAAGCCACGATGGCCATCACTGCAGCCTCCCAACCACGCGGAATTGCAGCACGGCCAAGTCGTCCGATGCCGTTTTCGACCATGTGCCGCCTGCAGATCCACAAAACAAAACATGCGTAGCCGGTTACGGCCGCGTACAACATGGCGTGAGCTGACGTAAAGAAGCTATCCAGACTTGCGCTCGAGTTGTGTTTTCGCACATCGACAGCCAGGCCAAGTAAGGCGGAGGTCGACAGAAGGGTCAGCACAATCCGGTCTCGGGTTGCTGTGAGCGCAAGGGGCTTCGTTGTCGCAACGTGGTGGTCAGCGGAGGAGGAAATAGACGACATGGGGCCGACCTTACGAAATCCTCGATTTGTTGAGTTCCCCCTTGAGGTTGATTTGATTGCGTCGGAAGTATGAGCGGACGTCGACCGGCTTTTGCTCAGTAAACGCTCAATGGTGCGGTTTGCTTGCCGAGTTTGGCTCCGTAGCGCCATTCGGTAACGGTCAGCGGGGCCGATCCCGACACCCACAGGGAACTGGTCACCGTGGCGGTTCCGTTGGCATCGGTCAGCGCCCAACCCAGAGTTGTATCGCCAGCTTGTACCTCGATGATCGAATCAACATCGAGGCCGGTGACAGTGACGGTAAACGTTTGGCCGAGCGAGACAGATGCTGGTGCAAGGAGAGTAAATCCAGCTACTTCCGGCACCGTGGAAGCCGCTGGGGCACCTACTTGTATCGCTTGTGATGCACTGCGGACCACGGTGACTCCGTCGACGATCTCGTTAACCGTCAAGGTGAACGAGCCGCGCTGCCAGACCGAACTGCTCACTGCAGCAACTCCAGCCGAGTTGGCGATCGCCCAACCCAACTCGTTGGATCCAGCGGTGAATGCCACAATCGCACCAGGACGAAGACCGGTTGCTCGGGCTTGGAATGCCTCGCCAACCGCAACACGATCTGGTGCAGAA
>JANMEI010000773.1:0-4996 GCA_031376865.1 Acidimicrobiia bacterium
TGATCCGATCGTTGGTTTTGGTACCTGCTATGTGCACATAGGTATCACGAGGAAGCGAGAGCAGCGCAGCTGATTTTCCATCTGGAGAAATTCGCATCACGATGAGCGTGTCGCTTCGATTGCCACCAACCGTTCCAAAACCCGACTGTTGGTCGGCGGCAAGATCGGCGCGCGAATCTGATCCAATCAACAAAATATTGGAGGCCCCAGCACCACCAATCGGATCGGCTTGGACTGTATCAACCAACAATCCACCTTCACGGGGTTTCTCCGCTTCGGGTAACTGCACGTCCTTCGCATTTGCGCACGCCGGGTCGTCTTCGCAGGACCCTTCGCCAGGAATCGTTGACACCGCTGGCCCAGGTGCCACGGTGACAGCTGGCGCATCGGGGTTTGGGACCGGTTCGTTAAACGGGATGGTTTCTAACGGCGCAACCGTCGTGGGGGCCTGATCGGGCTGCGGGTCTTGCGGAAGCGGAGGCCGAACCGGACCGCCGGGGAATTCGTCAAGGACCTGGCTGTCGACGTCATTGCGCCGGATGGTGGCGAACTGCCACGTCACATAACCGATGAGCAATGTCACAACGGCAACCAAGCTCACTGCAGCAGTTTTCGCCTTACTCCGGCGAACCGGTCCACGCACCGCGCTCGGCGATGGCGGTTTTGGACTACTTCGCTTGACGGCGGACTGGGCAACCTTGACTGGCTGAACAGTCTTGACTGGCTGGGCAACCTTGACTGGCTGAACGATTACCGCTGTTGGCTCGTCATCGAGATAGCGGAACGGTTCGTCGTCCCACTCGCCTGCCTCGATATCAGCAAACTCATCAGTGAAGTCTTCGGCGATATCGGGAACTGCAGCGGCCCGCGCAGAAACAACGGCGCGGGGCGTCGCGCTCACCGGTAGTTCTGCCTCGGGCATTTCTGGCTCGAAGTTGGCGGACCACACGGTTGAATCCGTCACCGGAGAAGGCTCGATGGCGGCAGCTGGAGTGGGCTCGACCGCGAGCTCGTGACCGGAGTCGATCGCCCAGTCGGCCCAGGGATCAGCGGGTGGTTTCGAACTCATTGCAGTCATGGTGTTCTCCCTATTCGGCTGAAACCACTCGAGCGCCGAGACGAACCAACTTGTCGAGGAAACCCTCGTACCCGCGTCCGATCATGGAAGCGCCCCGAATAGTGGTGCGTCCATCGGCGAGCAAGGCAGCAATCACGTGGCTGAAACCTGCCCGTAAATCAGGAACCTCGACATCGGTTCCCTTGAGCGGTGTCACACCGCGGAACTCAGCAAGGTGCTTATGACCGAGACCGCCAAATCGACAGGCATGACCCTTTGGGCAACCCGACGTGACGTGAATCTCCGCACCCATTTCGACCAGAGCTTTGGTGTACGTAAAGCGATTCTCGTACACCGTTTCGTGGATGAACGACGTGCCCTTGGCCTGTGTCAGCGTAACGCCGACCGGGGCCTGCCAGTCGGTCATGAACCCCGGATGCACGGCTGTTTCCACTTCAATCGGATTCAACTCGTCGGAGTCACGACAAAAACGAATGCCCTGCGGCCCCGCAGTGAATGACCCACCAAGCAAACGGTAAGCCCCGAGGAACGACACCATGTCTTCGACACGAGCCTGACGGACAAACACTTCGCCATGAGTGGCGATTGCGGCACACGCCCAACTGGCAACTTCGAGCCGATCAGGAATGGCAGTGTGCTGATATCCGTTCAACGACGTTTGTCCGTGGATGATCAACGTTCGATCATCCTTAAACAGAATGGCTGCACCCATTTTTTGCAAGACAGAAATGAGGTCGAGAATTTCTGGTTCGATCGCTGCGCCGTGCAACACGGTGGTGCCTTCAGCCAGGGTCGCCGCTAACAGCACTTGCTCGGTGGCACCAACAGAGGGGAACGGCAGCGACAGTTCGCATCCAATCAATCGGTCAGCGGTGAGATGCAACCCATCGGCTTGCTCGTCAATTTCTGCGCCGAGTTGCTGCAAGGCCATGAGGTGCCAGTTGACCTGACGCTTGCCGATATCATCGCCGCCCAACGACGGGATGATCGCTTCGCCGGTGCGATGCAACAACGGGCCACACAGCAGAATCGGAATTCGACTGATGCCGCTGAACTTGCGCGACTGCTCAAGACTCATCGGGGTGACATTCTCGGGGTGCACGTGGATACTGCCCGCACCGTCTTCACCGGTTGACACAGCAATACCCATCGACCGCAGCATGTCGGTGACGATGAACGTGTCGGCGATCGCGGGCGTGTTGTGCAAAATCGACGGGCGATCCGACAGCAGCGATGCCACTAATTGCTTCGAGATCGAGTTCTTTGCGCCGCGAACACTGACCTCACCCCGGATGGGGTGACCGCCTTCGATCGTGATGGTGTCAGCCAAGAGCCCCGGGGTGATTGACATGGGGAGACATCCTACCGGCCGCCTTGCCTGTATTGGGTCCAAACTTCTAGAAAACCGGCGAGAGCTGGGCTGTTTTAACCTGGAAATGTCCCTGGTTTGAGGCCGGTTTCTGAGGTGAACCGCGTGAAGCGTTGCTCCCTAGCGGAAAAGGTCTTCGTGAGGTGGCCGCACGATTTCCACTGCAACGCTTGACTCACGGAGCCAATTGGGGTCAACCCCACGCACGATTGCCGCGGCGATACCGGTCGCCTTACCCATCACTAAGTCAGCCGCGCCAGCCAGTTCGTCGGCCACGCACACCTCGGTGACTTCCAACACACGGCCCTGCGCGTCGACGGTCCCTCGCAGATCATTGACACCGGCGATGCCGGCACAGCCAATGGCGACATCGGTAAGTCCCTTTCGCCATGCTCGCCCAAAGGTGTCGCTAATGATGACGCCGACGGTAACGCCGCCCCGTCCGCGCACGCCGTCTCGGATTCGTCGGGCCGATCGATCGCTGTCCAGCGGCAGCAACGCGGCGTACCCCTTTTCAACGTTGCTCAGGTCAATGCCAGAGTTGGCACACACGAATCCGTGCTTTGTTTCGGTAATCAGCAACTCGCCTCGTGGTGAAATGCGTCGACGGACGACCCGAACAGCTTCATCGAGCACCAGTCGCTTGTGGTCCGCGGGAACGTCAGGATCGATCGCAACCAAACGACCCTCTGCCTTCGAGACCACCTTCTGCGTCACCACCAACACGTCACCGTCAAGCAGACCGGGGCCGCCTTCGCCGCGCGCAGCTTCGAGAATCAGCTGGGCGAGAATGTCGCCGGGACGAACCTCGCCAATGCCGGTGATGGGGATCAGTTGCAGTGAGGCAGCCATGGTGAGATCAGTCTCACATGCCAAGAGCGTGCCGTGCCAACGAGTCGCCCACACCTGGTTGCGACATGATCGTGTCGGTGACGATCACCTTTACCCCGGCAGCGCGTACGAGATCAGCCGACGCCTCATCGGCTGTGTCGATAATAAGTGTACCGACAATAGGCTCATATAGTTTGGCTACTCCAACCACGCTGGCTTCCATGCCGAGCTCTACGAGCATTCGATCAGCAGGCCCCTTGAGTGCTGCCCCAGCGATGATTGGAGAAATCGCCACCACTCGATCACGATTGGCCATCAGGGAATCTCGGATTCCGTCAACAGCGAGTAACGGTCCAATGCTGACGATGGGATTAGAGGGCGCCACAATGATTTGGTCGGCGGACTCAATGGCGCTGATTACCTCGTTCGTTGGCCGGGCAAATTCCGCACCGGCAAACCGAACGGCACTCACGGCAATACCGTGACGATGCCGCACGAAGTACTCCTGGAAGGGCAGTTCGCCGAGTTCAGTGGTGACAAACGTGGCAAGCGGATCGTTGGTTACTGGCAAGAGGCGATACGTCAGTCCCCAAGCCGCGGCCAGTTCGGCGGTCACCTCAGTCAGCGAGGCGCCATCGCGAAGCCTTCCGGTGCGCCACAGATGAGTTGCCAGGTCGCGGTCACCCAGGTTGAACCAGGTGACGGCGCCAGCATCGCCGTAGCGACCCAGTGCTTCCATGGCGCGCCATGATTCGTTGGCTAAACCCCAGCCTCGTTCAGGATCGATCGCTCCGGCGGTGGTGTAGACGACGGTGTCGATGTCGGGACTGACGTGCAGTCCGTGGAACACCGTGTCGTCGGCGGTGTTGACCACCACCGTGACTTGGGACGGATCAACAACGCGGAGCAATCCAACCAAGAAACGAGCAGCGCCAACCCCACCCGCAAGAACGGTGATGCGAGGCACAGACTGTTGCTGTTCGGGTTGCGTTGTCACCGATTTGGGCTACGGCTGATTGAGTGCCATGCGCTCGTTGCGCACAACCGCTGAGGCCTCGACTTCGACGCCATCTCCCAGAACGCTGAAGTCGTACACCTCGGCGTTACTTCCGATAACGACATCGCTCCCGATCAACGACGACGTGACGATCGCCCCTGCGCCCACCGTGACGCCGGGAAGCAGCACTGCGTCGACCAACTTGGCACCTGCCGCGATGGTGGCCCCGTCGCCGATCACGCTTCGAATGATGATTGCGTCGGGAGCAATGGACGAGCCGGCACCAATCACCGCACGACCGCCGTGGTGACGGTCTAACCAGTCGGTGTTGGCTTGAACGAGCAGCGACGGCGTCCCCGCATCGAGCCAATACGTCGGTGACTGAATCGCATACAGCCGGCCCTCAGCCGCGATCATCGGAAAGACCTCGCGCTCGATACTCACTTTGCGACCATCGACAATACGATCAAGCACGCTCGCATTGATGATGTAGGTGCCACCATTGATCCAGTCGGTTGGGGCCTCGTCGCGAGGAGGTTTTTCGACGAACGCAATCACTCTGCCGTCACTATCGGTTGGCACCACACCGAACGCCGACGGATCTTCGACCTGAGTAAGGGCAAGCGTTGCTTCGGCACCGGTTTCGAGGTGGCGGACCATTTGCGCACTGAGGTCAAGTTCGGTGAGCACGTCACCATTCACGACCACGAGCGGTTCGGTC
>JANMEI010000222.1:0-2623 GCA_031376865.1 Acidimicrobiia bacterium
GCCAGACGAGGGATCAATGACGACCGACAACTCGTTTGTGTACAGATGGATCAGTGGCGGAGTCAGTGGCTGAGTCATGGTGGAAGTTGCCTTGGTAGCGTCGCGGACGCTGGCTATTCCACCAGATGTTTAGGCCCTCCGGTGCATTTACACCGGGATTGAATCAATGATGCGAAAACCTGAACCGCGCAGTGCGGACGTGATGTCGTTCTGCGGAATCCGCAACAGTGCGGCATCGGCCTGATTGGCGTACTCGCGAGCGACTGTCAGCGCGTGGTCGACTCCGGTTGTTGAGCGAACCAGTTTGCGAACCCGGTCAACGTCGGACCGTTCGATAGCCGCCCCAAGATTTGATCGCAGCTCTTCACCATATCGACTGTCGGTCAGCCCGTGAATGACAGGGATCGTATAGATGCCCTCGACCAAGTCGTTTCCGGCAGGCTTTCCTAACTGAGCGTCGGTGGCTACCAAGTCCAAGATGTCGTCGACGATTTGAAACACCATGCCGATACGTTGGCCGTAGTCAGTCAAAGCATCAACGTGCGCTCGTTCGGCTTCGCCGCGGTTCAAACACACCAACGCACCAATACGCGTTGACGTGGCCATCAGTGACGCCGTTTTGCCGTTGATTGATCGCAAATACTGCTCGACGGTGCGGTCGATATTCCACACATCTTGGAGTTCGAGGACCTGACCCTCACACAACTCTCCAATGGTGTGCGCTAACAAACCAGCAACTTCGGTGCCAAGCGCTGCGGCAATCTCTGACGCCTTAGCCAACAGAAAGTCGCCCGCCAGGATCGCAACAATGTTGCCGAATCGAACATTGGCGCTCGGCGTGCCACGCCTGGTTGCTGCTTCGTCCATGACGTCGTCGTGGTACAGCGAACCAAGGTGAACAAGTTCGACCGAACAACCGCCCATAATGACATCGTCGTGAGGGGTTGAACCGGTTACTGCGGACGCAGCGGCAATCGCGAGCGCCGGTCGGATTCGCTTACCGCCAGCGGCGAGCAAGTGACCAGCCACGCTGCTCATGTACTCATCGCCAGTCTTCACGGACTCGGCGAGAGTTGACTCAACCCGAAGCAGATCGTCGGTCAGACCCGGGAGGCTAAATGGTTGCTTGCCCACGCACTTCAACCTAGGCGACAGTTTTCGGTACGTGATAACGGTAGAGGCGGATGTCACAAATGGCCAGCCTCGGGTGTGAAGGCTGGCTCATCCAGCCGCTACCGCAGTTTCCTGCTTCGGCCCGGTTTGTAGACAACTTTGGTGCTGGTGGGATCGTCGGGATCAATCAAGGTGTCGGGCACATCATCATCGCCATCACCGCGTTCTTGCACGACCACGATGTCCTCTTTGACCCGATCCGGATCAAAAACGTTTGCGAAACCAAGCGCCATCGCCCTGCCAAAGCTGCCATTAGCGGCCTTTGCCGGTTTCGGATGAAGTACCTGACGTTCTCGCTGTCGGCGGGTGAACTCGGGATCGGCGAAGAGTTTTTCTATACGGGCTTCGTATTCTGCTGATCCCTCGTACTCGTCCGCTGAGACAAGCGGAACAAACACCGGAACCAAAGCATCGCCCGACACAGCGGAACCCTCGGCATCGTCGGCGTCGTTATCGTCGGCGTCGTTGTCTGCGCGGGTTGTACTCATATCTCTATCGTGACTCAGTTTGCCAGCCTGTATTGACCAGGCGGTCGGGGAATACCCGAATCGTTAGAACATTGGTTCCTCATACCTCCCTAATGGGGATTTCGGAAGCTATGACCACTCGAAGCCACCACGTTTGCTTCGAGGGAGGTTAAACACCATGAGTACCGCAGTCATTTCCGCCAATCCACTTACCCCCGAAGTTGAAGCCGTGTCGGCGTCACCAACAGCTCCCGTCATTCCCCTGCGGCGAGATGCTTACGGTCGAATGGTTGCACTTCCTCGACGGGAACGAGCACGACGAGGGCAGGGTGATCGCCTTCGCGAAGAAATTCTCGAAGCTGCCGAGTACCTTCTCGCTCGATACGGACACGACGATGCAGTGAGCATTCGTGCCGTCGCCAATCGGGTGGGCTGTACCCCACCAGCGATCTACCTTCACTTCACCGACAAGGCGCAGTTGCTCTTCGAAGTATGTGGGCGTCGATTTGCTGAATTGAGTGACCGAATTGACACTGCGGTACAGGGCAAGTCCGATCCGTTGGATCGCCTCACGGCGGGCTCTCAGGCGTATATTGCCTTCGGTCTAGAAAACCCCGAGCATTACCGCATCCTGTTCATGCAAAAACCACTTCTGACCCCCGAGCAATGGCGTGACCTTCGGGTCAGCGGGACGGCTGGTTTTGGCGGCCTTGAGAAACGGGTCGTCGATGCCATTTCGACCAATCAAATCGAAGGCGATTCTCACCAGATCGCGGTTGCTGTCTGGCAGCTGTGTCACGGCATCGTCTCCTTAATGATCGCAAAACCCGAGTGGGGTTGGTCCGAGGTTGACACGATGACTCACCACCTGCTTGGCACCTACCTCAAGGGTCTTCGCCCGTAATGGCTGGTACCCGTCGTCTTAGTAGTTGAGATCTTCGACCGTGAGGACACGGTCGGCATGTCTGCGGGTAGCGTCGATG
>JANMEI010000843.1:0-3849 GCA_031376865.1 Acidimicrobiia bacterium
GCGATCTCTTGCTCGGTGCGCCCCTCGTAGTATCGAAGGATCACTGCGGCCCGTTGCCGCTCGGGAAGCCTGGCCACCACATCAGCTAACTCACCCGATGGCGGAACGACCTCTGCAGCAACCCGGGCCTCACGTTCAAACACATGGGCAAAGCGCAGCATTCGCTTCCTGCTTCTTGCGCGCGATCGGATGAGATTGAGTAACGTGATCCGCAGATACGCCTCGGCGTTGTCGACACCTCGTCGGTGTACATACCATCGCGCAAATGCTTCCTGGGCCAGGTCTTGCCCTTCTTGCAGGTTACCGGTCATCAACGTGGCTAACCGACGCAAGGACGGCCAGTACTGCCGAAACAACTCTTCGAAGTCCGCCTGGTCAGTTGCATCAGTCACTGGCGCAGACCGCGACCAACGACGCGACACCGGCGTCGGTGTTGCCGCCAGGGAGGTTAGGGGTTCGATTGCCACGTTGTCGGTTGGCACCCTGCCCCCTATCCGAACTCTGGTCTGAGCTCTGGTTGTCCCAGTCATACCCATTACCGATGCCTCCCGGCCCGAAAAGGTTCCAAACAATCGTGATGACTGCCGAAGTTTGGCTCAGATCGTTATGAAATTGGGACTCGCAGCAACAGCTTCAGATTCGATACGGGCTCCTCGTCGGTGGGCTCTACCGCAGGCGCTGCGTCGTCCACCGGTGCGCCTGGCTCTGCTGCGAACAGGTCCAGCTCGGTGACCGACGCATCGACAGGGATAGCAACGAACCCCACCAGGACATACTCGCCGTTGTAAAGGATCAACTCACTGGTAGGAACGAAAACGTCCTTGTCAAACACGGACGCCCCGTCAGCTGCTGGGCCCGTGGTTGCCTTGGCAACGGCATCAACCGAGCCACTCAGCGCAGCAACGACGAAGCGTCGCCCTCCTGTGGTGATCGTCTTCGACCACCACACCAGTTTGTCGCTGGTCTCAACACAAAAGGACTCGTTGGAAGTGCCCACCATGAGACTGGCCGGTGCGCACGTGTCGGCCGTTCCCGGCACTTTGACCGATATCGAAACGTCTCCGTCACTCACCAACTCGATTGTCCGGTTCGGTGGTGGGCTGTCGAATGAAAGTGCAGGAGACAGTTGCGTTGGAATTCTGGTGAGGGTTGCCCATTCGTCTGGCGTTGCTTCCTGCATAGCGTTGGCAATACGAATCGCTGTGTCCATGTTTTCTGCGCGTACCGAGTAGTTCCAACCGCGTTCGGTCCACGCCACCGCATTTCTCCCGACCCGACGGCCAGCAATGTCCCGGATGGTGATGGGTTTCCCGACGGATTCGGCGTTCGCTTGACGAACCCTCGACAAGTCTGCAGACAGCCCTTCTAACCTCGCTGCGTCGATTTGAATCGCCGAACCGACAAACAAAATAGTGACGGTCTTTGCTGCGGCCAAGTCTTGGATCGTTCCTCGATGGATCTCACTAAAGCCCGTCGGGGTTGTCAATGGTTGAATCTGTGCTTCGTTATCAACGCGCACTTGGTTCGCCAACGCGATCAACTCGTCGATGGTCAAACCTTCGGCCACCAATTGGACGTTGTAGTCAAGCTCCGGTTGATCAGCCCACCAGCCCAGCGTTCCCGTCGCACCTTCGGGCGTGCGTGCCCTGGCATCGGCAATCGCATCAGCCAACGGCTGCTTGGGTGTCTCACCGAACACCTTGGTCGCCGTCAGCACGGCACGCCGATCACCCTTCGCCCAAACAATTGCAGTGCTTGGCGGGTAGTTGACAGTGATGCGGGTCGAATCGATGTAGGTCCCATTCGGTGTCCCGGGTGGGACCCACACAGGACGAAGACGAAACTGTGGGTCGTAGTTATCTACGACCGCAACCATTGATGACGATACCCGCGTGTCACCGGTGGCCACCCTGGTCAAGTCCGAATCATTCCGATCTCGACGTACCTGCGTGATGCCAACTGCACCCACCACCAACGATGCTGCGACGCACGCGGCGAGGCCGACTCGCGATCGATGTCGTCGTCCGCTCTGTCGAACCGCCTCGGCCTGGACCGCGCTCATGGGGCGATCCGAATCCGGAATCGCTTCGCTTTCGTGACTGAGCAGCTGAGTGATTCGGTCTTCCAGCGTGTTCATCGTTCTACCTCTGTTCGCATAGTGGCCATAGCCCGGGACAACAACGACCTCACCGTTCCCGGCCGACACGCCAGAATCGCAGCGATCTCGTCGTCGCCCCTGCCTTCGTAGTAACGCAACATCACCGCCGCCTTTTGCTTCATCGGCAAGCGGTTGATCACGTCGAGCAGCGGATCTTGCACCGCTTCCACTTCTGGTCGGGCCACGAACAGGTGAGCGTGACGACCAACGGTGGCGCGCTTACGGTATTTGCCCGTGCACAGGTTCAGCACCACCGTTCGAAGATACGCGTCGGGGTTCTGAATCGATTCCCTGCGCACATACCATTGGGTGAAGGCCTCTTGAGCAAGGTCTTCGCCCTCGGCACGATTACTCACCATCATCGTGGCCAGCCGATACAGCGGTTGCCAGTTGCGGACATACACGGATTCGAAGGATTCAGTGACGAACTTCATCGAATCGATCGAATCGTTCGATGAGTGTTTCGTCGCTGATTGGTTCGTCACTATCACCTCCGTTGCGAATGTGCTCATACTTGTCCGTCGCGACCTGGGCACATTCTGTTGCAACAAGTTTGGTGGTGGCTCAGGGTTTCCTTGTACTCGCTACTTGACAACGATACGTTCGAGGAACCGAATCGGGTAGTCAGTCGACGGCGGCGTGTCATCTTCAGCCACGTCGGGCGATGGATCGGCATCCCCAACTGGTTCCGGTTCACCTGCGCTCCCCGAATCAACCGGCAGTTCCTTTTCGAACAGGTCAAGCGCCACCGTCGATCCGTCGTCGGGAACCTCAGCGATGACAACCCCAACCCAGGTATAGGTGTTAGCGGCAGTTTTCACCACGACCCCTTCGGCCCAGGTTGCCATTGCTTCGGCTGACGAAACGGTGGCGCCCGATGCAGCCCGGTCAGATTTCCCGGCGGTTACCGCATCGACTCCATCGGAGACGAAGGCAACGACATAACGCTTGCCCCCGCCGGACCGAACTCCGGACCATGTCACTTTTTCGGCCTCCTTGACATTAGGTACACAAATGGTCTCTGAAGTCGTCCCAGGTACCTTCAGTAACGCCTGGATACACGATGAATCCTGGGACACCAACGTGACTTCGACCTCAATTCCTTCAGCAGATATCGTTTGTAGAACCGGATCGGGTTCTTTTGGTTTGCCTCCTGACCGCGTTTTGACAATTGACGCCCACGCTTCGTCACTGACCGGGGTCAGGCTTTGCGCAAGGCGCATCACCTCATCGGCCCTTTCCCCCGACACCCAAACCTGCCACTCGCCTTCTGTCCACTTCACCACGTGTTGTTCACGTTGACCGTTGACGTTATTGGCAAAGGATGATGCTTGACGACCTCGCACCTTGACGGACTGCGACAAAGCTGGCACCGGGTACGGATCGCCGAACAAGTCACGGCTCAGTTTGTTGGGAATTCGTGCCGTGACGGACAGTTCACTCCCCGAGAACTTGATCCACCATGCTTGGGCGGGATTGAGCGCCTGTTGTGTTCCTTCCCACCGAAGGGGCAACCCGAGCGGCGGCGACGATGCTGTCACCTTGAGCGAAACTCGATCAACTCTAAGCGAGGTCGCCACTTCTCGCAGCTTCGCCTGACTACCCGACGGCATCCACAGCGCAAATTGCAGCGCTCCGTCAGACCAGTCCAAACCAACCCGGTCATCAGGATATGAGCGGGGATTCCCTTT
>JANMEI010000864.1:0-3767 GCA_031376865.1 Acidimicrobiia bacterium
CCCGGGCCATCAGGCGGTATTTGCCAGATCCCATTCCCGAGGCTGACCTGCAAGCGATGTTGTTTGCCGCAACGCGAGCGCCAACGGGTTCGAATCGTCAGGGGTTTCGGTTTGTCGTGCTCACTGATTCACCGGTAGCGCAGCAAGCGAAACGGTTGCTCGGTGATGTAGCTCGCGCCTCCTGGGCCGACAAGCGAGTGGCCGATGGATACGAAGCGGGCAGCGGGACGCGGATCGCGTCGCCGAAAGCACGCATGGCAGCCACCATGAACCATTTCGTTGACCATTTCCACGAGGCTCCGTGTGTGGTTCTGGCGTGCTTGGAACGTCACCGTGCCCCCACCGTCACCGAAGGAGCGTCGGTCTACCCGGCAGTGCAGAACCTGCTGCTTGCCGCCCGGGTTCTTGGGTACGGGGGAGTGATCACCATGTGGCAAGCGGGAGTAGAGGAACAACTTCGAAAAGTGCTGCAAATTCCTGCCGAGATTGGTTTGCATTGCACGGTGTCGCTCGGACGTCCGGCAGGCGGTGGGCACGGCCCGGTTCGTCGGCGACCCATGAAGGAAGTGGTGTTTGGTGACACTTGGGGAGTGGCACCTGAGTGGGCTGTGGACCCCGAAGGCACACGGTTTACCCAGGCTGGCCCGCCGAAGTGAGACCGTCGCTAGAGATGGTCCCAGTTCCAACGGTCGGACGAACCTATACGCGCCGACGATCAGTTCGCTTAGGAGATGTCAACCCGCATGGTCGGATGCGGTTAGATGCAATCGCTCGTGCCGTGCAAGACATTGCCACCGCCGATGCCAGCGAAGCACTGAGCGGTAGTGCGTTCGCCTACGTGCTGCGACGGTTGTGGCTGGTGATTGATCAACCGGCGATGCTGGGCGAGACGCTCACCATGACTACGTTTTGTGGTGGCACTGCCCGCAGTTGGGCCGAGCGGCGCACCTCGCTAGAAGGGGATCGGGGTGCGTCAATAGAGGCCGCTGCTATATGGGTGCCGATTGATTCGAGTGGCCGCCCTATTCGCTTACCGGATGACTTTTTGGATGTGTACGGTGAGGCTGCGCAAGGTCGCCGGGTCGAGGCTCGACGAACCCACAGCACGGTTCCAGCAGAGGCCGAGTCACGGCAGTGGCCGATTCGTTATGCCGACCTCGACACCCTTGGCCATGTGAACAATGCAGCGCATTGGTGCGCAATGGAAGATCAGTTGGCCGGAGCCCCGGTGGTGCAGGCCGAGATTGAGTTTGTCGGCGGTCTGATGCTGGCCGAGCCGTGCTCGTTTGCCGTTGTTGAGCGCGTCGATGGCGCTAATAGTTGGCTGTGCGCCGAAGGTCACGTTCGATCGTCGCAACGAGTCTGGACAATGCAGTAACGTAGTGCCGCTGCGTTCGTTGGAACGTTGAGGTCGGCCCTTCTGATTGCGGGTTGACCAAACCCATAGGCCTCATGCGTGAGGCCCGATCAGAGAAAAAAGAGAGCCATGACTACCGATCCTCATATTGAGGAGTTGGTTGCTGCCACGACGCATGCAAACCAACTCGACAACGCCCCAATTTCCGGTGCCTCAATTTCTGTTGACTTCGACTTTGACGGCAACCCGATTGACCAACACGGCAACGTGATTGAACCTGCCGTTGCAGAACTTCACGCCGTTGAAGAACTTCACGCCGTTGCAGAACTTCACGCCGTTGCAGAAATTCACGCCGTTGAAGAACTTCAGCCTGCTGACTTGTTCGACGAGGCCGACCTCGACGAGCACGAAAGCGACGAGTTCGTTGCCGAAGACGACGACATCGAAGACGACCTGAACCACATCGCTCATGTCGAATCCGACGACGACTCCGATGACGACTCCGACTCCGCTGACGCCGACTCGGACAACGAGCACACGGTGCCCGCCGACGTTCAGCTGAATGCCGATGGCGACATCATTGTTCCGCCAGCGTTTGACCCCGATGCCGCGCCCACCTGGGCCGACCTGGGCGTGCCAACTGACTTGGCTCGCTCGCTGGAGGAAGAAGGCATCACCACCCCGTTCCCCATCCAGATCGCAACCCTGCCTGACGCGCTGGCCGGCAAAGACATCTGCGGCGAAGCCCCAACCGGATCCGGCAAAACGCTGGCCTACGGCATCATCGCGGTTAACTCCGTTGGTGAAGTTCGTTCACGTCGTCCACATGCGCTGATCTTGGTGCCGGTGCGCGAACTGGCCGAGCAAACCTCACGTGCATTGCAGCCACTCACCAAGCATCGCCGTGTCTGGGTACAAACCTGTGTGGGCGGCGTCGACATCAACCGTCAGGCCAACGCACTTCGTAAGGGTGCTGGCATTGTGGTGGCAACACCTGGACGCCTGATCGACTTGCTCAGCCACGGCGATGTTTCCTTCGAAGACCTTCGAGTTGTCGTCATCGACGAAGCCGACCGTATGGCCGACATGGGCTTCTTGCCCCAGGTTGAACAAATCCTCGAGGGTGCCAGCGATCGTGCCCGTTCACAGGTGTTGCTGTTCTCCGCCACACTCGATGGTGCGGTTGGCGAACTGATTCGTCGATACCAGAAAGATCCGGTCCGTCACTCAACGATGGGTGTTGGTCTCAACAGCGAAGAAGATCACGTCGACACCGTTGGCGATCATCTTCGTGTGCTGGTTCGTCACGAGAACAAGATCGATGTTGCCGCCGCGATTGCCGAGCCTGCTCGTCGGTCGTTGGTATTCGTGAAGAACCGTTTCGCTAGCGAGCGCGTTGCCGATGCCATTTCTGAGCGCGGTGTTCGTGCTGCTCACCTGCATGGTGGCCTCACCCAGGGTGCGCGTAACCGCGTCATCATGGACTGGGCATCTGGCCGAGTTCGCACCGTCGTTGCGACCGACATGGTTGCTCGTGGTCTGCATATGGACCATGTCGACGTGGTTATTCACCTCGATGCCCCGCAAGACGAGAAGGATTACATCCACCGCAGCGGCCGCACCGGTCGAGCTGGTGCTGCTGGCACCGTCGTCAACTTGATTCGTAAAGAACAGCATCGATTCTTCGATGGTTTAGAGCGTCGCCTTGGTGTGACCTCGCGTCCTGCTTCCATTGACGAAGTCATCGCTCGATTGCGTGACCAGGTGATGACGTCTGAAGCGGCTCCTGCTTCAACCAAGGCTGCTACCCCGTTGCCAGTTGTTGAGGGCGCTGTCGAGTTTGCCCAGGCCCGCGATGGTCGTGGCCCCAGCCGTGCCTATGGCGACGGTGGCGGACGTGACCGTGGTGGCGACCGTGACCGTGGCTCCAGCCGTGGTGGATTCGGCGGCAGTCGTGACCGTGACCGTGGCGGAGACCGCGGTGGCTTTAACCGTGGACCATCACGTGGTGGTTTCGGTGCCGATCGACCACAGCGACCTTGGGTTCCGCAAGAAGAATGGGAAGCTCAGCGCACCAACGAACGTGCTGAACGCGGCGACCGTCCTTGGTTGCCACCAGAAGAGTTCGCAGCCAAGCGTGCCGCCGAGCGTGCTGAGCGCGGCGAACGGCCGTGGCTTCCACCGGAAGAGTTCGCAGCGAAGGTTGCTGCCGAACGTGCTGCTGGTTCCGGTCGGGATCGTGACGGAGCTGAGCGTCCTTGGTTGCCACCAGAAGAGTTCGCGGCGAAGGTTGCTGCTGAGCGGGCCGAGCGCGGCGACCGTCCTTGGGTTCCGCAAGAAGAATGGGATGCGCAGCGATCGTCCGGTCGTCCATCATTTGGTCGTCCATCGGGCGGCGGGTTTGGTGGCG
>JANMEI010000889.1:0-4921 GCA_031376865.1 Acidimicrobiia bacterium
GAATCGTGTCAGTCATCAACCGTCCCGTTCAACCTTTCAACGCCCAGGCATTCCATAACGGCAAATTCGTTGAAGTTACTGAGCAGACCATTAAAGGCAAGTGGTCGGCCTTTATCTTCATGCCTGCTGCGTTCACATTCAATTGCCCAACCGAAGTCGAAGACGCGGCCGACAACTACGCAGAGTTCGAAAAACTCGACACCGAGGTCTATATCGTGACCACCGATTCGCACTTTGCCCATAAGGTCTGGCACCAAACGTCGCCAGCAGTTGGTAGAGCGAAGTTTCCTCTGGTTGGCGATCCGACCCACCAATTGACGCGTGCGTTCGATGTTCACATCGATGAAGAGGGTATGGCCCTGCGCGGCACCTTCGTGATTAACCCGGATGGCATCATCAAGACCGCTGAGGTGCATGACAACGCAATCGCACGCGATGTCACTGAGACGCTGCGCAAGCTCAAAGCAGCGCAGTACATCGCAAAGAATCCAGGCCAGGTTTGTCCCGCAAAGTGGAACGACGGCGCAGCAACGCTGACACCCTCTCTCGACTTGGTCGGAAAGCTCTAACGTGCGTTCAACCAGCCCCACAAGTGAGTCTGCAGGGCCATGATGTTGGACAGCACTCTGGAAGCTCAGCTCAGGGTTCACCTTGAGCGCATCACCGAACCCATAGAGCTGGTGGCCACACTTGACGACCTGCCGGCCTCAACCGAACTGAAAAATTTACTGAGCGAAGTGGCGGCTCTTTCCACCAAAATTTCGCTTCGATTCGACGGTCACGACTCTCGCGCACCATCATTCTCTATCTCCCGAGTGGGACACAACATGGGTGTGCACTTTGCGGCCATTCCGTTGGGTCACGAGTTCACGTCGTTTGTGTTGGCCCTGCTACAGGCCGGTGGCCATCCGCCGAAGATAGAAGCCGACGTCATCGACCAGATACGAGGTCTGTCACGTGATGATGATGGTGACGGAACCATGGTCTTCGAGACGTACGTTTCGCTGACATGCCACAACTGCCCGGACGTGGTTCAAGCCATCAATGCGATGGCGATTCTGAACCCGCACGTCACAGCAGTAACGATCGACGGTGCGTTATTCGAATCGGAAATCCGTGACCGGGACATCATGGGCGTACCCAGCGTGTTTCTCAACGGAAAGCTCTTCGGTTCTGGCCGCTTGGAACTGAGCGAGATCCTGTCAAAGCTCGACAGCGGCACCGATGCCCGAGACGCAGTCAAACTGGGTGACAAGGAACCCTTCGACATGTTGATCATCGGGGGTGGACCTGCAGGAGCAGCCGCAGCGGTTTACTCGGCGCGCAAAGGAATCCGCACCGGAATGGTTGCCGAGCGTTTCGGCGGGCAAACGCTCGACACGCTTGGCATCGAGAACTTCATTTCCGTTCAAGAAACCAAAGGCCCGCAGTTTGCACGAGACCTCGAGGCACATGTGCGCGCTTATGAAGTCGACATGATGAACGGGCAACTGGTGACCTCGCTACAAGGCGAGGACCGTCCGGGAGGACTGGCCACCGTCACGCTGGCAAATGGTGCGGTGCTGAAGAGTCGCACCGTGGTCTTGGCGACCGGTGCTCGATGGAAAAATGTCAATGTGCCAGGGGAAGACGAGTACCGAAACAAGGGGGTTGCATACTGCCCTCATTGTGATGGGCCCTTGTATAAGGGAAAAAACGTTGCGGTAATCGGTGGTGGCAACTCAGGCGCCGAAGCGGCCATCGACCTGGCCGGCATAGTTGGTCATGTGACGCTGATTGAATACGCTGATCAGCTGAAAGCCGATGCTGTGTTGGTGAAGAAACTGCAGAGCCTTACAAACGTGACAATACATGTAAGTGCACAAACGTTAGAGATTCATGGTGATGGGCGACGAGTGAACAGTCTCCGTTTTCTCGACCGCATCAGCAGCGTCGAGCACACCGTCGAGGTCGCTGGTGTGTTTGTGCAGATTGGATTGATACCAAACACCGAGTTTTTGCAGGGCACGTTGGAGCTATCGAAGTATGGCGAAATCGTAATCAACGACAAGTGTGCAACAAGCTTGCCGGGTGTCTATGCAGCCGGTGACGTAACGACCGTTCCCTTCAAACAAATCATCATTGCTACCGGCGAAGGGTCAAAAGCCGCCTTATCAGCTTTCGATCACCTCATCCGGTCGCCGCTCCTCGGTGACGTGGTCGCGCCCCAGCCAGAAACAATCCTGGTGTAGGTCGCACCTATTACCGAAGCTGGTTCATCACTTGCTGGTTACCTGGTGAACGCTCACGACGTAATCAGCTGATTGCCTCCACTCGCCTTCGTCCCAGTTGGCGAACCGCTCGACCAGGGCGAAACCCGCTCCGGTCATCCAGGCATCCCACTGAGTAACCGCAACGTGCCGTCCGTCGTCTCGGGCAAGTTGCATTCCTGCCAATACCAGCCCGCCATCGTTGGTATGTGCACGAAGTGATGCCGCAACCAGTGGTTGGTCGGCTGGTTCTATGAACAAGATGACGTTGCCTGCCATCACGATCAGATCAAACGATGTTCCAAGATCCATTCGGGCAAGATCAGCTTGCGTCCACTTCAAGTGTTCTGCTTTGGAGCGAGCTTCGCCCAGCATGTCGATATCCACATCGGTTCCAGCGGCGCAATATCCGCGACGGTCAAGCTCAACGGCGACTCTGCCCGTTCCGCAACCCGCATCAAGAATCGACAAACCTGGCTTAAGTCCGCGTCGCTGGATGAGTCGCTGTATGTAGGCAACCTCTCCATGTGGGTCTTTGCCGGCTGCCGCCATGTCGATCCACTGCTTGTCGTACTCCGAGGGGTTCCACGATGTCATCTGCCGACCGTAGCAACCCCGTGCGCTGAGAGAAACCGGTCAACAATTGCTACTACTACGTTTCGTTTGACCGCTTCGTTGCGAACCAGGGTGCGATAGAACAAGGGCCCTTCCAGAAAGCTGGCTGCATCTTCGATGTTCAACCCTGCTGGAAGTTCGTGCGAACGAACTGCTTTGCGCAAGAGGTCTCGAACCGGTTGGCAACCTTCCTCGGTGAGGCGATCGCGTAACTGGGCGATGCGCGGGTCGTTTGCCGCTCGTTCGTTGAGCGCATGGACGAGATATGCAAGAGGTCCATCAACTAGTCCGCGTCGAAGCGCTTCCAGGTGGGCGACGAGGTCGGTTCGCAGATGACCGGTTTGGATCGCTTGCGGGAAATTTGCCGACGAGAACGTGTCGTACAGCAGATCATCGACCGTTGGCCAATGTCGGTACATGGTCTTTCGTCCAACCCCAGACCTTTCGGCTACAACAAGGTGGGTGACGGCGGCGATTCCTTCGTTGACTAGGACCTCTCGGGCCGCCACCAGGGCAGCCGCACGCGTCCGAACAATACGAGAGTCGACGTCGGCTGGTTGAACGGGCTCAAGACGCGTAGCGGGCACGTTTTCGAGTGTAGGGGTTGCGACACAAACTGTGTCGCATTAATGTGTGACACATGATGTGTCAGACACGATGGGTTGTTGGATTCTGATGGCCAGCGGTGGAATTCCGAAATCGGCGATTCAGTTTTTCGACGAGTTGGCATCCAATAATGACAAGGTGTGGTGGGCCGCAAACAAAGATCGGTATGCGACCGAGGTGCGCTACCCGTTCGAAGCATTGCTCGCTGCCCTTGGCTCCGAGTATCAACCGTGGCGAATCTATCGACCACATAACGACACTCGGTTCGCCAAAGGAAAAGCACCGTACAAGGAATTCATTGGTGCGGTCACCCAACTCCCTTCAGGAAACGGATGTTTCGTGCAGATCAGTGCGAAGGGCCTGTTGCTCGGAAGCGGCTATCCCATGATGGCGCCTGATCAACTGATGGCCTTTCGGTCTGCGTTGGATGACCCAGCTGCCGGCAAGAAGTTTGTGAAGCTGTTGGAAGCTGCTCGACTGTCGGACATCACGGTCACTGGCGGTCGATTTGAGCCGCTGAAGCGAAACCCCAAAGGCTTTGCGGCTGACCATCCTCGCAGTGAATGGCTCCGTTGGAAGGGAGTGGAGATACCGCAACGAATCGGCTCGCCGTCATGGCTCCACGGAAAGACTGCAGCGAAGCAGATCGCAGAACTCTTCACTTATGGGCGGGACCTCATCAAGTGGTTGGACAGCAACGTGGGCCCATCAGCGCTCACGGCAGAGGAAATCTGGGCTCCGAAACCTCGGTCTCGCTAAGAAGCAGGCGGCGATTGCGTGGATCGGCAGCGATATCGTCTCGCACATGTCGTTGAATCGGAGACTATGACGATGAGTTCTGCCTTTGCGTTCGATGCGTACGGCACGCTGTTCGATGTGAGCGCCGCGATAAATCTGCATCGGTCTGCCGTAGGTCCCGATGCCGACGCTGTTGCCGCGCTGTGGCGCTCGAAGCAACTGGAATACTCGTGGACGCTCAGCCTGATGGGCCGTTACGAAGACTTTTGGACGCTCACAGAGCAAGCGTTGGACTTTGCGCTTGAACGGTATCCAACGGTGGATAGGGCGATGCGTGAGCCGCTATTGGCTGCGTACTCGCAGTTGGGTGCGTACCCCGATGTGCTGTCAACGCTGACGCGGCTCCGCAGCAAAGGAATCGTCGTGGCCGTGTTTACGAATGGTACCCAGCAAATGGTGACAAGCGCGATCCAAGCTGCTGGCATTGAACACCTGATCGATGTGGTGGTGTCGGTCGACCCTATTCGTACGTACAAAACCACACCGGCAGCCTATGAGTACCTGTGTGATGCGCTTTCGCTCGCGAAAGCTGCCATCACGTTGGTGTCGTCGAACCGCTGGGACGTAGCCGGTGGAAAGTCGTTTGGTCTGAACGCCATCTGGTGCAATCGAACCAACATGCCCGATGAGTATCTTGACCTTGCGCCTCAGAC
>JANMEI010000917.1:0-3505 GCA_031376865.1 Acidimicrobiia bacterium
CACCGCGCAGGAAGGGTTGCACCATGCAGCCTGCCTAACGCAACCGCTCCTGCACAGTGCAACCTCTCAGCCCGGTCCACCAAGAAACGCCGATTTACTTGGAATGCCGGGTAGATGTTACGCGAGAAGCCATGAAACTCATGTTGATGCGGGTTCCCACCATGTGAATCTGGAGGATAAATTTGGGAGGTGAAGAGCAACCCCTTCGTCACGATTGTTGCCTTGTTGGCGATTTCCAGTGTTGGTTGCGGCGGCGGGAAGGTTGTCGAACGTGATGAGTACTTTTATCTAGGTGGCTTTGAAGCGGTAGTTACCGTTCAAGGGAAGCGTCAAGCTGCTATTCGCGACTGTATGAAACGTTCAGGGTTTGATTATCTCCCCACTGAACGACGACAGTTACCCCTTGGTAAATCCGGGGAACTCGACGAATCCAAATTCGCAAGCGAACTTGGATTCGGTCTGTTTACTTCTGTCGATCCGGACAATCCGCTTCAAACTGATATTTTTGAAGTCGACCCAAATCAACAAAAACTTCTTGTTATGGGAAAGCAAGAAAGAGACGCCTACTACGCAGCACTATTTGGGAAAGATGAGCGGTCTCGTAAAGCGGCATGTTTCGAGACGAGCGCCGCCGACGAAATGACCCTTGTGAACTCGGTACTCGAAAAACACTATTCGGCCGAGAAAAAAATGCGGTCAACACCAGCTTGGGCAGCACTCGACCGGGAATGGTCAGATTGCATTTCACAGGCGGGACTTGGTCGGTTTCGTTCCTGGGACGAACTGTACGCACAGACCGAGAAGAGCATGGATGACTTTCTCAAGACGTTCGCGCCCGAGGTTCCTGACGGCCGTCGGTTCGATCCATTGCTGATCGATCGCAACAAGCTCAGTTTCTTGCAACAAGAGGAGCGCGACACGGCGTCCAAGTCAGCACAGTGCGACCGACCGTTAGAGAAACGCCGGGCAGCGATCAGGTCCGACGCAATGTCTGCCTTCGTGAACAACAACAAATCAGATCTGGAGAGCTACCGCAAGCTGTGGGCTCCATAGGTCTTCAGGAATTCGGCGAAACTCATATTTCTTTCTGACCAGGCAGTTGCCGGCGGCCCGATTCACCAACACAGGTCGTTCACTAACTTGCGTTTGCCCGCCAAGCAATCGGCAACTTCCTGCTCACGCTCACTGACGTCCGGCGGTGGGGTTCCGTCGGGAACACTGATGCGCCACGGCTGGACGCCGGTCCAAATCACTAGTGCCACCAGCCGGCCACTGGCATCTATTCCGCGACTCATAGGAAAGCTCCCATCGCCAAACCCGTTTGCAAACACGAAACTGTCGAGTCCGGAAAGTTCATCGTTGTCCGCAAACTGCACGTCCAGGTCGAAGTCGTTCATCGCCTCATAGTTCGAAGGCTGCCCGGCATTGCGTTCAAGGACATACTTCGTTGTCACGCCTCCCGAGCCACCATCAGTACCGTAAGCGAGTTCGAACGATCCCCAACGCTCAACAGGTGAAGCGCCAACCATATCGAGACGAAATCCGTTCGTTTGGGGCTGAGCCTCATCAGTGAGCAGACGCACATCGACCTCGTTCACATTGGGTCCAAATGCAACCTCAACAAACTCGTCCAATCGAGGCGCAAAATCTCTTGCAATTGACAATGTCGAACCATCGCCAACCATGACGGGACTGCCCTCAATCCGCAAACGACCAACCACCTTCGCGATCGGCTTCGTGAATCGGTCACCGACCAATAGGGTTACATCAAATGGACGACCCTGGGCGTCGAACCACACGGTTTCGCTAAAAGGAACCGCCTTCATGGTTGGCCCATCACCAACAAGGGAAGGCGTCGAACTGCAACTTCAGGCACTTCCGCAGACAGCCAGCAACGCAACGACGCAGGCAAACCACTGATATGTGGCAATCGTTTTCTTCATGTTAACTCCGAAGCTTGGCTTGAAGCCTGGGTTGAGTCAACGCATTCGATTGTCAGACACGGAAACTGGATAGGGTTCAGAAATGACTACGACTTCTGATTCATCGAGTCCTGATTCATCGAGTCCATCGGATTTACTTGACTGCGACGCTACCGATCAAGCGGCAGCGATCCGGTCGGGTCAGATCTCACCGAGCGAGTTGATGGCTGCCGCGCTCGGTCGCCTCGATGAACGCAATCCAGCACTGAACGCTGTCATTCATCACCGAAGTGCACGTGCAACTGCCGAGGCCGCTGCGGCACTTGACCCCTCCATGCCGTTCGCCGGAGTACCTATGGTCGTCAAAGATCTGGGCCTCGGAATCGCCGGCGAACCGCACCACATGGGTACACGCGCCTTGAAGCGTCATGGGTTTACTGCGCCTACCGATTCCTACAGTTACTCCAAGTTGCGCGCCGCCGGATTCATTGTCATTGGAAGAACTAACACGCCTGAGTTCGGGACCACCATCACTACCGAGCCACTCTCCTACGGCCCATCTCGCAACCCATGGAACACCAACCATTCAACGGGCGGGTCAAGCGGTGGATCAGCCGCTGCCGTGTCGGCTGGCATCGTCGCCGTTGGGCATGCCAACGACGGCGGCGGGTCGATTCGCATTCCGGCTAGCGAGTGTGGATTGGTTGGCCTCAAGCCCACCAGAGGCCGCGTCAGCCACGGTCCCCTCGTCGGTGAATCGTGGTTTGGTGCCACCATCGACGGAGCCGTCACCAGGTCGGTGCGAGACGCCGCTGCGGTCTTGTGGGCGATGCAAGGCCCGATGCCGGGCGACCCTTACGGGACACCTACGCCACTTCGTCCGTACACAGATGAAGTTGGCGCCGACCCTGGTCGGTTAAAGATCGGCCTATTCAGCGAACCGCAATCCGGATTTGCCGTGGACCTCGCCTGCGTCGAAGCGGTCAGCAACGCGGGAGCGTTGTTGGAGTCTCTCGGACATCACGTCGAGCGGTCCGCTCCGAATGCGTTGACCGAAGTGGAGTTCGGCGATCATTTCCTCACAGGGATGATGGCCAACGTTGCCGCAGACGTGGCGTACCTGGAATCAATCGTGGGTCACCCGTTCGGCGAAGACGATCTTGAGCCCGAGAACCTCTTCTATGCAATGGTCGGCAAAACCCTGACGGCAACTGCATACGTCGAAGCACTGTCGTGGATGCACGGTTATCAACGGCGAATGGCGTCGTGGTGGACGCCAACACCCGAAGGCGGAAACGGGTTCGATCTGCTGGTCACCCCAACGATCGGCATGGCTCCCCCACCGATTGGTTGGATTGGTGACCCATCTGCCGAGCCCGGTCATCGGGTGCGATCCGTGATGCAATACACGGCACAATTCAACGTCACCGGCCAACCAGCGATCTCACTTCCGCTGCACGTCAACGCAGATGGCTTACCCATAGGTGTACAGATCGTCGCGGCTTTCGGTCGAGAAGATCTTCTGATCCGAGTCGCATCGCAACTTGAAGCAGCCGCCCCGTGGCCGCACCTGGCGCCCGCAT
>JANMEI010000006.1:0-3157 GCA_031376865.1 Acidimicrobiia bacterium
CAAGCGTGATGGCGACAAACGTCCCACACAGTCGGTCGGCCAATTTGAAGAGTTCGCCGCTGCAGAAGGAATTGTTCAAGCTGCGCGACGTGCCGGAGTTCCGTCAGTCGACACGGCGCGCGATGTATTCGAAGCAGCAGAGCGCGGCTCCCAACTTGCGCGCCAGGTGGTGAACGACATCGGTGAGTTGATTGGTCGAGCAATTACGGCACTCGTCGTGTTGATCGACCCTCAGGTCATTCTCGTCACTGGAGGTGTCGGCGAAAACCTGGATCAACTTCGAGAAGGTATGAACCGTTCGATTTTGGAGTACTCACCGTCGGTGCCAATCGTGAAGCCTGCGCTGTTAGGCGTCGAGGCTGCTTTGCTTGGCGGCCTGACTACCGCACTACCGTTGGCTCGGGATCGGGTGTTTGAACGTCTGACTGCCTAAATCGTGGGCCAATCGTCAGGTTTCACTGTTTGGACGGAGCCGACTTCGAAAGACTTGATTGGTGGGCAACGATGGCGGCGCCAACAATGCCTGCTTCGTTGGTCAGCTGCGCCACTTCGACGGGCGCACGAGTGTTGAGCAGCGGCACCCATCTGTCAGCCTTTTCACTGACACCTCCACCGACGATGATCAGGTCTGGCCACAGAATGGTTTCTACGTGCGCCAGGTAGGTATTGACTTTCTTCACCCACTGCTTGTAGGTCCATCCCTCTCGATCTTTGGCATTGGCTGAAGCGTTCACCTCGGCGTCGACGCCGTCGATCGTGATGTGACCAAGTTCTACTCCGGGCATGGAGACGCCGCGATAGGCGAGCCCCGACCCAATGCCGGTGCCGAAGGTAAGCATCAATACCATTCCATCGGTGTTGCGGCCAGCTCCGTAGCGGACCTCGGCCATCACCGCAGCTTGAGCATCGTTGATCACCGAAAACTGTCTGCCGGTTGTGTGTTCAAACAGTGCATCGGCGTCGAGGTTGATCCACTTTTTGTCGACGTTGGCCGCAGTGCGAGTGATGCCACCGGTTACCACTCCAGGGAACGTGACACCGACAGGGCCTTCCGCCAGATCTGCGAAATGATCGCAGATCTGTTTCACGATCTTGGCTACCGCTTCGGGCCGTGAGGGATTTGGGGTGGGGATGCGGATTCGTTCGGCTAGCAACTCGCCAGTATGCAGATTAACTGGCGCTCCTTTGATACCCGAGCCGCCAATGTCGATGCCCAGGGTGCCCTTTGCCCTGACATGTTTGGCCGGAGATGTTGCCTTTTTCGCGACAACCATGTTTAAACCGTCGGCAGTCCGGCGAGAGCAGCTTGGATTGCTTCGGCTGGATAGTCGTAGTCGATCAAGTTGCCGGCCAGGTAGTTCTCATACGCAGCAAGGTCCAACATGCCGTGGCCGCACAGCGCTGTCAGGATGACTTTTTCTTCACCGGTTTCCTTGCAACGCAATGCTTCTTGCACCATGGCGGCCAACGCGTGCGTTGGCTCCGGCGCAGGGATGATGCCTTCGGTGCGGGCAAACTGTACGCCAGCTGCGAAGCAGTCGAGTTGATTCTTTGATTCGGCTTCGATCAGACCCAACTCGTAGATGTGGCTGACGAGCGGGCTCATACCGTGGTAGCGAAGTCCACCAGCGTGGATGGTGTCGGGAATGAAATCTTTGCCAAGTGTGTGCATCTTCATCAACGGTGTCATTCCTGCTGTGTCGCCAAAGTCATATGCATACACACCTTTTGTCATCGACGGGCAGGCAGCTGGCTCGACGGCAACGATGCGGGTGGTTTTCCCCGCAGTCAGGTTTTGATGCAGGAACGGGAACGTCAACCCGCCGAAGTTTGATCCGCCGCCAACACAGCCATAAATCACATCGGGATACTCATCCGCCATTTCAAACTGTTTCAGCGCTTCGAGGCCGATCACCGTCTGATGCATCAATACATGGTTCAGCACTGAACCCAGTGCGTAGCGAATCGAATCACCACCCATCGCTGCGACTTCCACTGCCTCAGAGATCGCCATGCCAAGCGAACCTGGCGACGATGGATCTTGCGCCAAGAATGCACGACCGCTAGCAGTCAGATCTGACGGCGAAGGATGCACTGTGGCTCCGAAGGTTTCCATCATCAATCGGCGATATGGCTTTGCGTCGTAGGACGCACGCACCTGCCACACTTCAACGTCGAGGCCAAACTGCGCACCAGCAAATGCCAAAGCGGTACCCCACTGGCCGGCGCCCGTTTCGGTCGTCAACTTGGTGACACCTGCTTTGGCGTTGTAATACGCCTGCGGCACCGCGGTGTTGGGTTTGTGTGACCCGGCCGGCGAGGTGCCTTCGTACTTGTAATACAGGTGCGCTGGTGTGCCGAGTGCTTTCTCTAGTCGATGGGCACGAACAAGTGGGGTGGGGCGCCACACTTTGTAGACCTCGCGAACCTCTTCAGGAATCTCGACATACGGGTCTGTTGAGACCTCTTGCAAGATGAGATCCATCGGAAAGAGCGGCGCGAAATCATCGGGCCCGGCTGGCTGCTTGGTGCCCGGATGAAGTGCCGGGGGAGGTGGCGATGGAAGGAAGGGAACGATGTTCAACCACGCTTCGGGGATATCTTTTTCCGCGAGCAGGAACTTGGTTGTTCTCGACATGACTGCCTCCGTTGTGCGCCATCCCGTGTGGGTGGGTTTAGCGACATTAGAGGGTCGAATAGCGTTTGTGCCATGGGCATCTTCCACACCGAGATCCAGGGACTGGGAGACCGCGAGTTGGTTACCCAGTTGCAGGGGCACGTATTTGCCGAACTCCCTGGTCAGGGCCTACAACCGTTGGTGGGTTGCCTTGGGTTCACGATCAGCAAACCACTGGCAGGGTCCGAAGCCAACGAAGCATCCGAGTCCAAAGTTGTTGGGCGTGAAGTGATGTTGTGGACTGATCCAGTCGACGGTTCGGTACTGGATCGGTGGTTGAATCCGCTCACGGGTGAAACCGTTGAGGTGCTCCATGACTGGTTAGACCCCATGAATCTGGACCCATCGGTCAGCGCTGCTGTTGAGGTGTTTGGAAGTAAAAGGCAGTACGTCTGGAACCTCTCGGCTGTCACGCCATGTCCACTTCGCGCGGATGTGTTCAAACGGGAAGTGTCGGCAGTGGCGATCGAGCGAACGGAG
>JANMEI010000010.1:0-4737 GCA_031376865.1 Acidimicrobiia bacterium
GTCGGGCGCCGTCGTCGTTGCGTAACTATCTTCGGACTCTTGCGGCCAGCAGCGCTGGTATTCCTGCAACTCAGCGACTGTTTGATGCAGCCGGGATTGATCGAGGGACATCGCAGGCATATGACGATGTCTTTGAATCCTTGATGGTGACGCAACGGATTCCGAGTTACGTCAACAATCAACTCAACCGGCTCGCGAAGCGACCGAAACGGTACGTGACCGAGCCATCGTTGCTCGGACCATTGCTTGGCATTGATGATCGCGCAGTGATGCGCGATGCTGATCTTTTGGGGAGAATTCTCGACACCTACGTGGCCGCTCAGCTCAGACCCGAACTCGAGCTGCTTGTCCCGGCAGCCCAACTCCTACATCTTCGCGACGCCAACGGAGAACACGAGATCGACCTCGTCGTGGAACATCCTGACGGAACAGTCATCGGTATCGAAATCAAAGCCACAGCTTCGCCCGATCATGGTGATGCGCGACACCTCAGATGGTTCCGGGATAAGATTGGCGATCGGTTTCGAAGAGGAATTGTCTTTCACACCGGTCCTCGTTCATTTCAGTTCGAGCCGGACATCTGGTACTTGCCGATCTCAACGTTTTGGACCATGCCTCAAAACTGACTTGGCTCCAATGTGTCTTGCATATGTTGAGCGAACTTCAGGCAACCTTCAGGCTCATTTGCGTAGGGTTCCAAACGCAGGATTGACTCACCCGATAGGCGAGGTTGATTCTCAGTCGCCTAACGATGTCGAGGACTCATCATGCCCAGGTATTCAGCGCTTTGCGTATCGGCTGTGTTTGTGACCCTTGCCTGTGGCGCTGGTCGGGCCAATCCTGCGAACAGCATCAGTGCTCAGGGACTGTCCAAGGCAATACCTGATGCCATCGGCGTGATGGTCCATGACACCAGCGATGCAAACCTTGATCGAGCCGCAAACGCGGGCTTCAAGATCATCCGCCTCGACCTCACCTGGTACGCCGTCGAACAAACCAAAGGCACATATGACTGGAGTGAATACGACGCAATTGCTGGTCGACTGAAGGCTCGAGGTTTGCGTCCGCTGTTCATCCTTAACTTCAACAACCCCAACTACGGCGCTGTTGCCGAAATGGACGGGATCGATACACCAGAAGAACGCAACGGGTTCACCGCCTTTGCCGTAGCCGCGGTGAAGCGATACCAGGACACCTTGAACCCACTGTGGGAGATCTACAACGAACCAAACCGTCCAACGTTTTGGACCGACCCCAGCGCTCAGGAATATGTCAACCTCGTCAAGGTCGTCGTCCCTGCGATGCGCACGGCCAGCCCAAACCTGTTCATCATGGGCCCTGGTTTGGGGCACGCCCCGGCCCTCGACGGAACGGATACACAGATCAAGGTGGACTTCGGTTACCTGGAAAGTACGTTCGCGTACGGTTTACTCGACTACGTCGATGCCGTCAGCATTCATCCATACCCCGATGGTGAACCCGAATTGGCGATTGGTGTGTACGAAGATGTCCGGTGGCTAATGAACATGTACGGTCAGCGTCGTCCCATTGTGAGCAGCGAGTGGGGCTATTCCTCCGAGGCGCAGGGATCCAATACACCGCAAGGCCACGCGAACTTTTTGACCAGGATGTATCTCGTCAATCTCAGTCAAGAGGTGGTGTCCGTGGGCTACAAACTAGAGGCAGGCAGTCCCGATCCGACTGCGGACCTTTACGAACGCGGCTTTAGCTGGTTCCAGGATGATGGCAGCGCCAAACCTGTTTACGCCCAGGTCCAAGCCATGTCCACGGCGCTGTCGGGTCTGTCCTTTGTGAAACGTCTACCGTCAGACGAGGGCGACTACGTCTTGGAGTTTTCCAACGGCACAAAGACGGTGGTGGCTGCCTGGACCACACGGTTACCCCATAGCGTCACCGTGGATGGTCGGCCCGTCAGGATCACGGACCAACCGATCTACACGACTACGTCTTCAGTCCGCTCGAATCGAAATTCGACCCCTCACGCTGAGATGCGGTAGTTCGAAATCTGCGCGTCGTCGATTCCCGCATCGGCGTAGTTGTCGGCACCGCGTGCGTCGATGAAAGTGCGGAAGTCAAACGGTCGATAGAGCGGCGCGTCTCCAGCTAACTCTGGAATCGGTGCAATCACCGCCTCGCGTTCGGGGTTTAAGAAATACGGAATACTCATACGGTCGCTGGTGCGCATCGGCAATACGCGATGCACCGCCGCTCGGTAGCCGTCGTTCGTCCACACCTGCATGCAGTCCGCCAGGTTCACCACGATCGTGCCGGGACGCGGTTCGACATCGATCCACGTGTCACCCGCGGCAAGCGCTTGCAGCCCACCAACATCATCCTGTATGAGCAACGTGAGCACGCCGGAATCGGTGTGGTGACCAAGAGCTACATCGCCCAGATCATTGAGTCCGTTGCGTTCCTCTTCGCGAACCGGATCACCCATCGTGTAGTGGTTCAGCCTCATGTTGCTTGCTGTGCGATTGCCCCGAAACTGCGCTATAGCCACGTCAGACAGGCCAAGCGCCGCGAACACCAACTCGGTGGTGCGCAAGGCGAGGTCGCTAAATGCGTCATAGTGTGTACATATAGCTTCATGAAACCCATCGACCCCGATTGGCCAACGGTTGTAGTGCGAAGCCCGTCCCTGGGTGGGGTCGACAATGTCGAACACCTCTTTGTGATCGCGCTTGCGTTTCGTCAGCTCTCGATCGTTGTAGCCCAGCGGATTCGCCGCGTCTCGGCGAATCGCATGCTTCACCTCCGGGTCGGTATCGAAGAAGCGACGAGCTGCCGCGAACGTGTTCTCGATCAGTGGGTCCAGCCCGTGGCCGGTGAGCAGAAAGAACCCGTGATCACGACAAGCCCGGTCGAGGTCGGCCAGCGACACGGCACTGGGGTTTCGAATATCGACGACGGGTACGAGATCCATCAGATCACTCTACGCCGCACGGTATGGTTTCGGCCATGCAGCTCAGCGAACAGCAACTTCATACGTTTCGCACCGATGGCATTGTCGCCGTCAACGACGCGTTCACCATGCAGGAAGTCGCGGCCATCACCGAGCGGCTTCCGAACCTCTTCGCGCAACGGTGTGTCGAGAACATTCGTGAGAAATCTAGCGATGTCGTGCGCACCGCAATGGGTCTCCACCTTCGCGACGATCTCTTCGCCCGATTGGTCCGCGACCCCAGGTTGGTGCTTCCCGCTCAACAGATTCTCGATGACCAAGCCCTGTACGTACAGCAGGTGAAAGTAAACGCCAAAGAGGCATTCACGGGCGAGCAATGGCAGTGGCACTACGACTTTGCCACCCATCACCACGAAGACGGCGTTGCCGAACCCCTCGCCCTCAACCTGCATATCTTTCTCGACGAGGTCAACGAGTTCAAC
This sequence comes from Acidimicrobiia bacterium, assembly GCA_031376865.1. GTDB lineage: Bacteria > Actinomycetota > Acidimicrobiia > Acidimicrobiales > JANYDT01 > JANNBN01. The sequence goes on from JANMEI010000010.1 coordinate 3,409, forward strand.
GGGCCGCTCGTGTTCATCCCCGGTTCTCACATCGATGGCCCAGCACCCACGGCGCTCGATACCGTCACCACCAGCTATCCGTTATGGACTGTTGCTAACAGCGTTGTGGGTCAACTCGTCGAACACGGCGGGCTGGTTTGCCCCAAGGGAAAACCAGGCACGATGCTGATCTTCGGTGACTCTTTGGTGCACGGCTCACCCATCAACATGTCGCCGTGGGATCGCCGCATCTTCTCGCTCATCCTCAACCCCGTCAAAAATCGTCAGACCGCGTTCAAGCGCGGCGACCATCAACATCATCGCGACTTTACAGCGGTCGAACCACTCCGCGAATCGTTTCTCGAGAGCGACCTCATCGAACAGTGACTCCGTAGCGCTCAGCGGAGTAGGTGCTAGGTATGCTTACATTTGGCAAAGTGTTCGAAGAACGCTTTCGAAGTGGTGAACCTGTGCGCCCAGCGCTCCAACAACTAACGCAGCAGCCAGCAACGCCCAGGTCGGTATCGGTGCAACGGGGCGGAGCAGCGACCGCACACGATTCGTAGTCGCGAACGGACCGACAACACCTCGGCCCCAAGTGGTGAAACCCAATGCACCTACAGGCACGGAAGTGCGAGACGCCAGCAGTGCCGTCCGAGCAACGGTGATCGCGACAAATTCTCGATCCCCGATGACAGCTCCGGCATGTTCATCGGCCCAACGCTCTACCGCATGTTCAAGGCCCTGCCGTAACGGTGCTGCTAACGGAAACAACTTGGTGGCTAGGACAGCTCCGTGAATATACCGATCGTGTCTAAATCGATGATGGCCTTCTTCGTGGGCCAGAACCACCTGCTGCTCACGTTCATCAAGTGCCGCCACCAAACCAGACGTCAGAATCGTGAACGGGTTCCGACCAGGAATGCTGTAGGCAAATACTGCAGGGTCGTCGGCTACTGCAATCGTTGCGCCCAACACACGAACAAGTGAGGCCTGGCGGTCCAACGTCAATCGACGTGCAATGCAGTACCGCAGACTGCGAGCGGTTCCGATGACCACAATACTGCTTGCGCCCAATCCTGACCACGCGGAGTACTGAGTATGAGATCCGGTGATGACATCACACCAATGAGCCCAACTGACCGCCCAGTTCGAGTTCGAGGTGAAGCCGAAAGGTGCATGCGTCCAAAACTGGATCGCGACGAGAACAGAGCCGATGAACCCTGTCAAACCAATAGAGATAGTTGCCCCGGCCGCTAAGCGAGTCGCCATTGGCGCCGAAATCCGAGCTTGGAACATGACCACCACGACGGCAATGAACCCCGCACCAACCAGCGGCAGAAACAACTC
>JANMEI010000011.1:0-4736 GCA_031376865.1 Acidimicrobiia bacterium
CAACAACGCGCCATCTATGGGCGAATCTGTGTGGTTGAGCTTCACTGTCGCAAGTTGTTCCCCAATCGACGTCAACGTCAATAGGTGTGACTATTGGATCTTGCTCGATTGAATTGTGCGGACCACGAGAAAGTACAGCGAATACTCCGCAGGCTTAGCGTCTTATGAGACCGCTATTTGCTTAATCAACAACGCGCCATCTATGGGCGAATCTGTGTGGTTAAGGTCCGCTGAGTTGGCAACGTGCGACTCGGTTCGGTAACCGCCTAGTGAACGAGTGCAGCCTTGAGTTGCTCGGCCGCTTGCTCGGGCGGAACAACGTTGATCAGCACGCCGGTGCCAAGTTCGAACCCGGCCCGTGTGGTGACCTTCGGATACACATGAGCGTGCCAGTGGAAGGGGCCCTGCGCTCGATACGGAGCCGAGTGGAACGCCACGTTGTAAGCAACGTCGCCAAGGGTTGATCGCAACGCAGCGAGACCGTTCCGCAAACCGATACCGACTGCGGTGAGATCGGCAGCGTCAGCAGTATGGATATGGGCACCGTGGGTGCGAGGTAACGCCAGCATCTCGTATGGGGTACCGCTCCAGAATGGATTGATCACAACGACATGCTCATCGGCATAAATGACTCGGGCGCCATCGTCTAACTCGGCTTCGATGGTGGTGCACAGCAAACAGTTGCCGCTGAACCGATCGAAGCCAGCTTGTTCGTTGAGCACTTCGCCTGGCACAAACGGAAGGCCCAATAGCTGTCCATGCGGATGGACCAGCGACGCACCTGCCTCGCGGCCGTAGTTGACAATTGCTTGACTGTAACGAAGCTCGGGCAATTGACTGTGCGCGTCGATACGTGCCGCGATGGCTGCCATGACCAATTCGCATTGCGACTCTGACAAATCCGCCCACGATGCATCGTGGCTGGGATGCACGACCAATACTTCGTGCGCACCTGATGCATCGGCCTGGGTGAAGATCGGCCCCAGGTGCTCGACGACCATCGGCTCGCGACCCTCGAACGCCGGGTACAGGTTTGGCACTACACGTACGGCCCACGAACCATCGGGCCCAGGCGTGACCAACATGGGTGGTTCTTGTTCAGCGTGACCGGGGCAGAACGGGCATGGTCGGGAAGGATCGGTTTCAACGTCGAGCGATCGAACGTTGAACTCGTTGGGACGCTGACGGCGTTCTGCATTGATGGCTACCCATCGGCCGGTCAGAGGATCAAGACGGAGCTGGCTCATATGCCCTTAGTAACGGTTCTTCATATCGAATACGTATCGTGAGCGTACCCCCTTTTGTGCCCTACCTAGGTTCATCACACCGGCGATCTTCGGAGCCTGTCGACCGCTACGGGGACTACCGACAGAGCCCGGTCAACATCGTCGGAAGTGGTGGTTGCACCAAGGGTCATCCTGAGCGCTCCTTCAGCACGGTCGGCGCCGACACCCATGGCTTGTAAAACCGGCGACGTGTGTATGGCACCGCTGGCGCAAGCAGAACCGGCTGATGCGCAGATGCCGCCGTCGTCAAGCAGCACGAGGAGTGATTCGCTTTCCACGCCAGCGACACAGATATGGGCGTTTCCAGCCACTTTCGTGTGCCGTTCCGACGTCTCGGATGCTTCCGGGATGGCGTTCAGTAACCCATCGACCAGCCGGTCTCGAAGTGGCGTTACCCGCGAAACCAAGGCAGCGCGGTCATCGTGCGCAGCCTGCAACGCCGCAGCCAGTCCAACGATGCCAGCAACGTTTTGTGTGCCACTGCGACGCTCGCGTTCCTGACCCCCACCGTGCAAGATCGGACCGATCCGTGTGCCCTCTTTCACCAGAAGCGCACCCACGCCTTGCGGTCCGCCAAATTTGTGACCACTGATCACTAACAGGTCGGCACTGGCACAATGCGTTGCGACATCAAGCCAGACAGCGCCTTGCACTGCGTCGACGAGTACCAACGCTCCATTGGTATGTGTACGTGCGAGTGCAATCACTTCAGCAATGGGTTGAATGGATCCGACCTCATTGTTCACGGCCATGACAGCAACGATCCGCACGTGTTTGTTCAACAGCTCGGTTAGCTGCGGCAAGTCCAGTACTCCATTGTGATCAACAGATGCCACAGCGTGGACTTCACCAAACGCAACCCGGGCTGCAGCTGCTTCGCGAACGGCATCGTGTTCTACTGCGGAGGTGATGATGGTTCCGGGTTGGTTTGCGAGTGCTGTGCCGCCGATTGCGAGGTTGATCGCTTCGGTACCGCCACCGGTAAAGACGATCTCGCGGGGTTGTCCGCCAAGGAGCCCTGCAACCTGGTCTCGTGCATCCTCGATGACGGTTCGGGCAGCCCGTGCCACAGCATGTGATCCTGACGGGTTGCCAAACCGACCCGTCAACCACGGCATCATGGCATCTCGGCACGCGTCTGACATGGGCGCCGACGCTGCGTAGTCCAGATATCCGATCACCAGCTCAGGTTACCCGTGCGAGACTGTATCCATGATCGACCAGCACCTTCCAACCCCCGGCACCCGTGTGCTGGTAGCGATGTCTGGTGGAGTGGATTCCTCGGTCGCGGCTGGGTTGTTGATCGATGCTGGTTACCAGGTTGAAGGCGCCACGCTGAAGCTGTGGGGCGGCGAAGGCGACTCGGGTTGTTGTTCGGTGGCCGACGTTGACGACGCCCGTCGCGTTGCCCAGCAGCTGAACATCCGTCATCACGTGTTTAACTTCGGTGCTGATTTTGATCAGCACGTGGTTGATCCGTACGTGCAATCACACGCTGATGGTTTCACCCCTAACCCATGCGTCGAGTGCAATCGTCACGTCAAGTTTGATCGCTTACTGCAGCGGGCGTTGCAGTTGGGCTTTGAGTACATCGCCACCGGTCACCATGTTCGTCGAGTGATGACTCCGAATGGGTTCGCATTGGGTCGTGCCGAAGACCGCGCCAAGGACCAAAGCTACGTGGTTCACATGTTGGGCCACGAGGTACTTGAACGTTGTCTGTTTCCCGTGGGTGACATGTCTAAGGCCGACGTCCGTACCTACGCCACCACCATGGGAATGCGCACGGCTGATAAGCCCGATTCGCAAGACGTGTGTTTCATCGCGAAGACGCAAGGTGGCCGGTTGACCTTTCTTGGTTCGCGGATTCCGTTGCGTACTGCCGAAGTGGTCGATACCGAGGGACGTTCGATCGGTACGGTCGATGCTGTCGAGTTGCTCACCATTGGGCAGCGCCGCGGGCTCAACGTGGCGGTTGGCGAACGTCGGTATGTCGTTGATGTCGATGTGCCTGGGCAACGGGTGGTAATCGGTGGGCCAGATGATCTGCTCACAGACGAAGTTCGATTGCAACAGTTGACGTGGACAACGCTTGCCCCTGTTGATGGTTCGCAGGTGTTAGTTCAGTGCAGCGCGCATGGCGACCCGTTCTTGGCTGTCGTGCATGAAGGCGGCGCCCGTCTGGTCTACGTCGAACGAAATCGCCGAGTGGCTCCAGGTCAATCGGTGGTGCTGTACGACGGCGACGTCGTGCTCGGCGGGGGCACTGCCAGTCGATAGTCACGAGCTGGAACGGAGCAGGCGTAGTTGCAGCCAGATCGATAGCCGATCATCAGGGTGACTCAGATTCAGTCCGAACAGTTCGTCCACCCGCCGCAATCGATATCGCAGTGTGTTTGGATGCACACCCACGGCTTTGGCGGCGGCGGCAATATCGCCCACCGTATCAAACCAAGCACCCAGCGACACCACATAGTCCGTGCGATGCTCGGCGTCGTGGGCAATGAGTGCGTCGACGCCAGGGTGCCGAAGGCGTGGTTCTTGGGCAAACTCATCGGCCAGCCTCGTCAGCACCACGCGAGTATGCACATCGGTCAGGCGAGCCACGCGAGGTAAGTCTCGCTGTTGTGTGGTGACCCGCAAAATGTCGTCTACTTCGCGTCGCATGGTTGGCAGGTTCGACACATCGGTCGACGATCGAGCGATGCTGACACAGATCTGCTGTGGGAAGGATCGTTGCACCGCAGTACTCGTCCCGTCGGCGAATCGGTCAGCGGCGCCTGCTCCTCCGGATGGAAGCAACACATAAATCGTGGTTGAAGTGGTTGCCATTGCGGCGTCTGCCCGATAGGCCGCGATGTAGCGGGCTACGACGCTGGCCACATGGGTGATGAGGGGGGCTGGTTCCTGTTGTCTGGCCGCCAGCGCAAAGCCGAGAAGCCCGAGCTCGCCGCCACCGGGTAGCGACAGTCGACTCGTTGCCTCGACCCCCGTCAATGAACCCTCGAGTGCACCGAGCAAAACAGTTTCGTGTAGTTGCGGCTCCAACCCGCTGGCGTTTTGTGCCCGCAGTATTGCTACCGCTGCTAGCTGAGATGCTTCGATCAACATGCGTTCGCCATCGACCGTCAGTCCAGATTCGGACTCGATTGCCCAAATCGTCCCGAGTGGTCGTTCACCTGCTTTGATCGCTATCGCCGCTCGGGGAAGTTCATCTGTGCGCTGACTAAACCGCACCACGCCGGATCCGGCAAGTACGGAGCGGTACTGATCTGTGTCGCGTGCCAGGTCGGGAACGCGTCGATCGAGTATCCCTTGTTCGCGTACGGCATCAATGCGTTGGTGTGCGATTGATGAATACGCCAAGATTCGTCGGTCGAGATCTTCGATAGCGACGGAGCCCCCAACCCGTGAAGCGATCGTGTTGGCCAGTGAAAACAGTTCGTCGCC
>JANMEI010000015.1:0-2572 GCA_031376865.1 Acidimicrobiia bacterium
CGAGCGGAAGAAATCCCAGCTCACCGGCAGCTCCTGTTGCGCCTCGGAGCAACTCTCCTCGCACGACAATGCCGGACCCAATGCCGGTTCCGATGGACACCAAAACAAAGTCTGAGAGTCCCTGTGCTGCCCCATGCGTCATTTCTCCGAGCGCAGCAAGGTTGATGTCATTTTCGAACAGCACCACCCCACCGATCGATGATCGCAATTCGTGCATGAATCCACTTTTACCCCAGCCTGGAAGGGTGCCAGTTACTCGCATCGAGCCAGTCGCCTCGTCAGGAATACCTGGGCCGCCAACAACGGTGACGTCAGGAATGCCGATCGCGCCAGCGCTCGGATGAGCGAGTGCCTTTTCAATCAAGACGCTTACTAAACCTTTCAGGGCTGCTGCAGTCTTTGCTTTATTCGCAACGTCGACTCGAACGCACACCCGCCCCGACAGGTCCGCAATCGCAAGTCGAATCCAACTGCGTCCAATATCGATGCTCATCACCGAAGCAATATCAGCCTTAGCCTCGTAGATAACTGCTGCGGGTCCCGGTTTTCCTGACTCGGCACCGGCTTCGACTACTAGCCCATACTCGACAAGGTTGACGAGCGCCGCAGAGATCGTTGGTTTCGACAGTCCGGTAACTCGGGCGAGGTCAACACGCGATGCGGGTCCCTCGCTCCGCAACAAATCCAACAGCGATCGTTCGTTGAGCGCCCTGACCAACGTGGTGGATCCGACCGCTCCACCAGTGACCGGAACTACCCAGCTACCTGGAGCCGTCGGGACAGGAGGAGGCGCCACACTCACATAATAGTAAAAATGTTTGTCTATTCGCTAGACATTTACCTTTCTGTTAAGTACCTTTCCAATTAATCACCACGAGATCACGAGGGTCCCCCATGAAACATCCGTCATCACTGATCGCCGTCGTTGCGGTCGCTCTCCTCTCACTTGCCGCTACCGGTTGCAATTCCGGCAAGTCGTCATCGGATGCGACCGAAACTGTCGACGCGCCGGCCGAACCATCACCGGCCGACTCAACACCGGCCGGAAACACGGGCGGCACTATCGCCCTTCTGCTTCCGGAGTCGAAGACCACCCGATATGAGGCCTTTGATCGACCGCTGTTTGAGAAGAAGGTCGCCGAACTCTGCAGCGAGTGCAAGGTGGTCTACTCCAATGCCGATCAGGACGCAGTGAAACAACAGGCGCAGGCCGATGCCGCGCTGGTCCAGGGCGTGGACGTCATCGTGTTGGATGCAGTTGACGTGAAAGCAGCAGTCACCATCGTCGGTGCCGCGAACAAGAAGAAGGTGCCAGTCATTGCATATGACCGACTGATCTCCGATGCCCCCATCGACTTTTACGTCTCGTTCGACAACTTCACCATCGGCAAACAACAGGGTGAAGCACTTTTGGCCGCCTTAAGCGCAGGTGGAGATCCGAAGCGAGGCGATATTGTCATGATCAACGGCTCGCCCACAGACCCCAGCGCTGGTGACTACAAAAAGGGAGCACACGCTGCGCTTGACGGCAAAGTCAACATCGGCAAAGAGTTCGACACGCCAGACTGGAGTCCCGACAAAGCGCAACAAGAGATGGAGCAGTCCATCACTGCATTGGGTAAAGACAAAATCATTGGCGTCTACGCAGCAAACGACGGTACAGCCGGTGGTGCGATCGCAGCCATGAAGCGAGCAGGCTTTAGCGTCCTCCCCCCGATTACCGGTCAAGATGCAGAGCTTGCCGCGGTCCAGCGAATCATTGCCGGTGATCAATACATGACGATCTACCTTCGCATCAAGGACGAGGCCGACGCCGCTGCTATTGCTGCTGTCGACTTGCTGCAAGGACGCAAGCCTGCAGCAAAAGTGGAAACCGACAACGGCACTTCGAAAGTTCCGTCAGTTTTGGTTGATGCGGTCCCTGTTACCAAAGACAATGTGAAAGACACCATCATCGCCGACGGCTTCTACACAGCAGCGCAAATCTGCACCCCAGAGTTTGCCGCTGCATGCACAGCGCTCGGCATTAAGTAAGCGACAGTTTCGTGCTTTCCCTCATCGATGTCTCAAAAAGTTATGGTCCGGTTCAAGCGCTCAGCAACGTGTCATTGCATGTTGCGCCGGGCGAAGTGCTGGCACTGGTTGGCGACAACGGTGCGGGAAAATCCACGCTCATCAAGGTCATCTCGGGCGTTCACGCATGCGACAGCGGGACCATCCGCGTCGATGATCACGATGTGACCATTCGTTCCCCCAAAGACGCTCAAGGGCTGGGTATCGCAACTGTGTTTCAAGACCTGGCGCTGTGCGACAACCTTTCCGTGATGTCCAACGTGTATCTCGGGAACGAGTTGGTCAACAACGGACTGCTCGATGAACTCGAAATGGAACAGCAAACAGTTGCACTTGTCCGCTCTCTTGGAATGAAAGTTCCTGACGTTCGAAAGCTGGCGTGTTGCCCTTTCCCGTTGCATGCGTTAGGGCATCCGACACTTCGTCCGGGCCGAGCGTGCCAGCCCGTGTCACTTTGTCTTTGAGCCGTTCCAGAATTTCAGTGGCGAGTCGAACGGAG
>JANMEI010000082.1:0-3264 GCA_031376865.1 Acidimicrobiia bacterium
GGCTACATCACCGTCGCTGCGGGCGGTGCACCAGATGGCAACCTGATCCCCATCCCGAAGCCGGTGGCCGACGCCGCAATGGACGCTGCTGCCTGCATCGGATGTGGCGCCTGTGTAGCCGCATGTCCCAACGGCGCCGCCAGCCTGTTCACCAGCGCCAAGATTGCCCACCTCAACCTGCTGCCGCAGGGCCAGAGCGAGCGGTTCAAGCGCACCGAAGCCATGGTCGAAACCATGGAGAGCTATTTCGGCAGCTGCACCAACCACGGCGAATGCCAAGAGGCATGCCCGAAGGGCATCAGCATCGACAACATCGCCGTAATGAACAAGGACTACCTCAAGTCCAAGTTCAAAAACCGGCGGTACCTGAGTCGCCGCTAGGCGGGCTCAGGTCAACCACACAGCCTCAGCCGCCGCTAAGCGGCTCTCGAAGCCCTCTACACGTTGCCGTGGGCATTAAGCCACTCGGTGACGATGTTCGGCAAGAACACACCGTCGTTGGCGTCGCCGATGAATTGCACGATCGCAGTTTGACCGATGTACGTGTAATAACCGGTGGTGCCATCACTTTCGTAACCAACCGGACGACCGGCCAACGTGACCGTGCTGCCTTCGTTGAGTTCAGCAGGATCGGTGCCGGCAATGACCGAGCGACCTAAACGCGAGTACGGAAAGATAATGCCAATGGAGTCATAGTCGTTTGGCGAGGTGCTTGACTGCAGGCCAACTGCCACAAACCCCGCAAACAGGTCTTTGACATCTTGATCACGAAACAAGTCAGAGAACTGCTGAACAAACTCGCCAGAGAGTGCAGGCGAAACACTCAGGTACGTAGTTGTCGGCAGCGGCCGCAGGTAGCCGAGGTACGGCCGCTGTGACTCTTCAGTGGTGGCGGTACGCCATCGATACTTTGTGCCTTGTTTGGCACAAATCTGAATGGTTCCATTTTTGTAGTTGAAGCGGAGCTGCTGTTTGCGGGCTGATGCCGCAGAGCAGGTGGTGGTCACTGCCGAGGCAGGTCCGGCATGTACGAGCGGAACAAGCGTTGCGCTGACAAGCGCAGCGGCCACCGCGACGCGCCGGGTTCGGGATTGGGTAGGCATCTGGATACTCCGGAAGACTCGCATGGTGATGTGATTCCTTTCTGTCTCGCTATTCGGTGCCGAGGCACCATCCGTCGGCGAGCACATGCCGGATCGCGTTGATAGACCCCTGTGGTCCGTCGATCGTCCAACAAACCGAAACTTTATCGGCCGCAATCTGTGAGCACCTCATCTCTTTAAACCAAGAATCGGTGATGACGCCCCACTGATGTAGCCATCGACCGGTTCCATCAAGTTCCCACCGATCATCGCCAACCTGTAGCTCACCATGGACCTTCGCCGCAATTGAGTAGCCAACTACCAGGCTCGTCGGGCCGGTTGGTTCGTTGAGGCTAGGGGCAGACAAGGCCTCCCACTCCAGATCGCAGGCGATACCGATGCGGTCACCAATTTCATTGGTCCACGCCTCGTACGGATTCTCCATAGCGAGTGCAAACGCCTCGAGGGCCACCGTCCATCGTTGCAGCGGTTCTTCGCAGATCGCGTGAGACCATAACGCCCCGCTTCGTATCTCAAGCACGTGGGTGGAGGGAAACGGCACTTCCATATCTCGACACAAGACGACCGACGCTTCGGGACGACTGACACCGGCCACAAACCAACTCGTACGTTGTTTTGGCAGCAGGGTGTAATCCACAAACAACGCCGGCCCATTTGGCTGGGTTACTTCAAAACACCATCGTTCAGCCCACCAGGGAGAACTCGCAGTTGTGGACCCGGCGACGGCGAGCCCTCCGCCTGGATGATGACGCCGTTCATCGGCAAGAGCTGGCCACACGTCATCAGCCTAAAGAAACTTTCTCGCTCCTTTGACAAGATGATGGATGTGCTCACTCCTGCCGATGACTATCCGTTGCATCAATCATCGCGACCGTTTCGCGATCCTGGGACAGACCGCAATCTGTACGACCGCTTCTTCTTCTGCGGCTACCCAACGTCGGGTGACTCCGTCGGAGACACTTACTTTGCGATGGCGTTCGGACAATACGTTGGGCGAAACATTTGCGACGGGGCATTTTCTGTTATCCATCAGGGTGTGCAGTACAGCGTGCGCGGGTCGCGTCTCCTTGGCGCTGATCGACTGGATCTTCAGGTTGGGCCGGTGTCGATTGAGCTGATCGAACCGATGCGCATTGTACGCGTGCGTATCGATGACGACATGATTCGCGGCGAGTTGACCTTCACCGCTCGAGGTCCGGCATTTGAAGAACCACATTACCGGTGGGCACCTGGCAATCTCACCGTGTTCGACATCACCCGGATGACCCAGAACGGAACGTGGTCCGGGCAACTCACGGTCAACGGCGACCGCATCGACATTGATAACTCGTGGATGGGCACCCGAGACCGATCGTGGGGCATACGGCCTGTTGGCCCACCCGAACCCAACCTGGCACCCGATGGGCCCCCGGTGTCGTTCTATTGGTTGTGGTCGCCGCTCAACTTTCCTGACGCCAACGTGTTGTTCGATGTCAACGAACATCGAGACGGCACTCGCTGGCACGAAAACGCCATGATCGCATCGGTCAACGTCGACGAGCAGCCCACGCTTGGTACGCATACGTATGACATGGCATGGCAAAGAGGCACCCGCTGGGCTGATGGGTTCGACATGAGCATGCAGTTTTCCGATCAGGAGGTTGGTGTTCATCTGCAGCCGCTGACTACGTTCTTCATGCAGGGCATTGGCTACACCCACCCGACCTGGGGCCACGGCTACTTTGTTGGGCCAAACGAACGAACCAGCGACTTCCGGGTGCTAGACGAAGTTGATCCGGCCGACTTGAGCAACCATCACGTGCAGCACATCTGTCGGGCTACACGAGACGATGGAGTGGTCGGCTACGGACTGTTAGAGATCCTGGCCCGAGGGTCACATCAGCCCTCAGGCTTTACGAGTTACACCGACCTTCACTCGATTGTGCGGTAACCCCATGTACATGTTGCGTCGTTTGCACAGTCCAGAAAAACAAAAGCATGAACCTTCTCAATCCCGGGTGAACCGCCTCGTGAGATACGAACCGAGATCCTCCCAGTCAAGGTGTCCGTGACTACAACTTTGTCACCAACCTCGATTTCACGGATTGGCTTCTTCGCTCCATCGGCCATAAGCACGAGAGTGTCGGCGCGGAATGAGGCGCACGGTGATGCTTTTGTGGCA
>JANMEI010000094.1:0-5323 GCA_031376865.1 Acidimicrobiia bacterium
ACAGTTAGAGTCAATTGTCCGAATGTCGGGTCAAACAAGTTGGCGGGCCATCAGCGCTCCGATTTGGGGAATGTTTGCCATCACATCGGAGCACCCCAAACGAGATGCGACGATAGCTCCGGCGGCGGCGGCAAAGCGGATAGTTCGATCGAGTGGCCAGCCCTCCAGAACGCCGTGGCAAAGGGCCCCACCAAATGCATCGCCCGCGCCAAGACCGTTGGTGACATCGACTTGGAAAGCCCGAATCGCAATGGACTGGTCGTGTGTTTTAGCAATCACTCCGTGGGGACCAAGCTTGATCACGGCCAAGTTGACGCCACGCTCAAGAAGCAACTCGGCGAGACGATGCGGGTCAGCCGGGCCAAATACGGCTTCACACTCTTCGCGGTTTCCGACCACTATCCCGGCCTGACCAATTGCGTGATGCATCGAGGCGGCGAACTGATCCGGACGTTCCCACAGTGACGGTCGTAGATCGAGATCAAGCGCGACGGAATCTCGGGATCGACTAGCAAGAACAGTTTCATGAGTAGTTCGGCTGTGAGGTTGGCTGTAGCCAGTTCCGGTAACCCACATCAGTCGACTCGAAACAATGTCGGGATGAGCGAAGTCAGCAGGAGAAAGCTGCATGTCTGGTGAGTTTGCATCCCGATAAAAATGAATCGGGAACTCATCTGGAGGAAACAGCTCGCAAAACGAGACCGGCGTACGGCCCGGCGCAATTCCGAGGAATCGGGTGTCGACGCCGAGTTCGGCGAGACGAGTTCGACAGAACCGACCGAAAGGGTCATCGCCGGTTTTCGAGATTGCTGCTGCACGAGTGCCCAGCCGTGCTGCGGCTGCAGCCACATTGTTTGGGCTTCCGCCGAGCAATTTCTCGAAGCGATGAACGGTCTCGATCGACCCTCGCTCGAGCGGATACAGGTCGGCACTGATTCGACCAGCCGTGACCAGATCGAGTGGCATGTGCATGTTGCACACGGTAGTTCCTCGTCAAAGATTCGACATTTCTTATTTGTCCTGACATACTAGTTTGTCCTGACATATGCACTTTCGGTAGTCGCAGAGAAAAGAGGTGGACAGTGACGATGAACGATCAACACCAACAACCAAATCTGGGCGACGACGACTCCACGCCAACGGCCAGTGATGCCGCCACTGCAGGGAGCTCGCCACTTGCTTTCATGACTCGAACCACACCGACTCGTTTGTTCAACGATTCGTGCAATACCGACGAGATTCGGTACTCCATCTCGCATGGCGCCACCGGCGCAACGAGCAACCCACTGATCTGTCTCACAGTGCTGAAGCAACAATCCGAAAAGTGGGTTCCCGTGATCGGTCGGTTGATTTCCGATCATCCTGACTGGAGTGAAACCGCAATTGCTTGGGAGCTCTACCGCCAAATGGGCACTGCGGGTGCGTCGGTCTTGCTGCCGGTTTTCGAGTTACACGATCAGACCTGGGGTCGGTTATCGGTTCAGACCGACCCGTCGCTCTACAACAATACCGCCGCAATGCTGGCGCAGTCGAACGAGTTAGCAGAATTGGGGCTGAATATGCAGGTCAAGATGCCGTGTACCTCAGCGGGCGTGGCAATGATCGAAGAGGCCACGTTTCAGGGCGTAAATCTGAACGTCACCGTGAGCTTTTCGGTGCCGCAGGTCCTTGCCATTGGCGAGGCGATTGAGCGGGGGCTGGTTCGTCGTGACGCTGCGGGCATGGACACGAGTCACATGGCGCCCGTCGCAACGATGATGGTTGGACGACTCGACGATTGGTTGAAAATAGTTGCGAAACGAGATGGCCTCGGCGTCGCCGACGACGTTCTTGATTGGGCAGGAATTACCTGTGCAAAGCGCGCATGTCAGCTCTTTGACGAACGTCGTTTCCGCACTCGATTCCTGGTGGCAGCGTATCGGCATCTCGGTCACTGGTCAGAGTTGGTTGGTGGTGAGTTGGTCCACACCATGCCCTATGACTGGCAAGTCAAAGCCAACGCTTCAGGTGTGGTCCCATCGAACACGGTGGGGATACCGGTTGACCCTTCGGTGATTGCCCAACTCAGGACGATCCCCGATTTTGTGCGGGCCTACGAACCAGATGGCATGACGCATCAGGAGTTCAACACGTTTGGACCGACGGTCCGCACGTTACGCTCGTTCGTGGCTGCTTGGCATGACTTTGTCGGCGTGGTGCGCGACGTGATGTTGCCCAACCCGGAGTGACCTCGAAAACCTAGGCCCCAAGGAACAATCGGTAGGCAGGATCGTTGGTCATATTCCTTGCCACATAACCTATCTCTGTGAAGAACTTTGAACCCTGCTTCGGATCAGCTTTGGGGATCTGCAGGCCGACCAGCACTCGAGAGTAATCAGCTCCCTGATTGCGGTAATGAAACATCGAGATGTTCCAGGTGGCGGGCATGGCCAGCAAGAACTTCATCAGTGCTCCTGGTCGTTCAGGAAACTCCACGTCATAGACCAACTCGTCGCTGGCCAAGGAACTTCGTCCGCCCACCATGTACCGAATATGCTCGGCTGCCAAGTCATTGTGGGTGAGATCGGTGATGTCAAACCCAGCCTTCGCAAAATGTTTTGCAATTTTGGCGCTGTCATCGTCGCCTGCCACGCCAACACCGACGAATATTTGGGCACGTTTGTTGTCGCTGATGCGGTAGTTGAACTCGGTGAGACTTCTGCGGCCGATGATGTCGCAAAAGTGCTTGAGACTTCCCGGGGCCTCCGGAATGGTGACGGCGAAGAGGGCTTCTTTCGATTCGCCAACTTGGGTGCGTTCCGCAACGAAACGCAGTCGTTCAAAGTTCATGTTTGCGCCGCATGCGACGGCCACGAATGTTGCGCCTTTGATCCCGTACTTTTTGGCGTACGCCTTCATGCCAGCGACCGGTAGGGCACCTGCAGGTTCGGTCACACTCCGTGTGTCGAGGAAGATGTCTTTGATGGCAGCACACACTTCATCGGTGTCAACCACGATGAATTCGTCGATGAGTTCTCGACACAATCGAAACGTTTCCTTGCCAACTTGTTTGACTGCAGTGCCATCGGAAAAAAGTCCGACGTCTTTCAACGTGACGCGCTTGCCGGCGGCCACACTCTGGGTCATTGCGTCGGAGTCATCTGTTTGTACGCCGATGATCTTGACTTCTGGCCGGATTGCCTTGATGTAGCTCGCGACACCTGCGGCGAGGCCCCCACCGCCGATCGCCACGAACACGGCGTCGAGAGGGCCTTGGTGCTGTCGAAGAATTTCTACGCCGATAGTTCCTTGCCCAGCAATTACGTGTGGGTCGTCAAACGGGTGGATCGGGGTTAGCCCTTGGCTAGCTTCCAGTTCGGCTGCATGCGTTTGCGCGTCCGAGTACGACTCGCCGTGAAGCACAACCTGGACATGAGGGCCACCTCGTGCCTTAATGGCATCAATCTTTACCTGGGGTGCTGTTGCTGGAACCACGATCACTGCTCGGCATCCAAGCTTCGCGGCGCTGAGCGCTACTCCTTGGGCATGATTGCCAGCACTGGCGGCCACGACGCCACGGGCGAGTTGCTCGGGAGTGCAGTGCGCCATCTTGTTATAGGCACCTCGGATCTTGAATGAGAAGACTGGTTGCAGGTCCTCACGCTTGAGTAAAACGGTGTTTCCGATCCGCTTTGACAGGTTCGGGGCCGGGTCAAGTGGCGATTCGATGGCTACGTCATAGACCTTCGCAGTGAGAATGAGCCGGAGATAGTCAGTACGCATAGCGGAACCAGCCTGCCATATGGTGACGGGGTCAGGCGAAGTTATCTCTGAGAGGTTGCATCTGGAGCGTCGACATGGTCGAACTTTGGGGCTTTGGGTATGGACAAGATCATCTGTATTGCCGCTTTAGCACTGTTGCGGTACGAGCCGCTCACCTTGGAGTTGCCGACCCGGGTAGCGGTACATCGAATCGGTGCGTAATCGATTCGTAGGCCGAGTTTGAGCCCGTGCACGAGCGTTTGGAACGGCAGGGAGAATTGCCGATCTTCCAGTCGAAGTTGAGCAATAACGTCGGATCGGATCAAGCGAACGCTGCTGACATCTTTGGTGACGTGGCGGTTGAACCGGATCCACAGGGCCAACTTGAATAGGTTGTTCCCAAGTCGTTGATGCCAAAAGAGCTGCTGATCTCTGATACCAAAGGTCATCGCAGCCATTGGGTCCGCAGAAACAAGCATTTCGCCAATCGTTGGCATCACGTACTTTCCTCCGGCGTCAAGAAACAGAATCCAGCCGGTGAACTCCTCCAGAGCCGCGAGCCCCGCTAGCACGGGTCCGTCGTAGCCGCTCACCCGGCTGTGGACGACAGTCGCCCCATGTTGCTGAGCGATACGGTGGGTATTGTCATCGCTGTGGGGGTCAATCGTGACGACGACCATGGACACGCCAAGGTTGAACAGGTCGTTGACGAGCGACCCAATGCTCGCAGCCTCGTTCCGACAGGGAACGATTGCCGCAATGGGGCCAGGGTGATCGGCGCGGTAGGTCATCGGCGGTAGGTCATCGGTGGTTGGCTCAGCCCAAGATGGTGTGAAACAAGTCGAACGTGCCATAGGCAACTTCGATCAAGATAAGTGCGATCACGATCATTTCAAGCCGATGCGACGTTTGCGCTTCTGATTCGTCAGAGAGCATGGAGTAGGTCCGGTACATCACCTCGAGTTTGTGTTGGGTGGCAGCTGCGATCTCGTCGGCTCTGAACACGCGCATGGCGCCACGGTAGATAGCCGCGTAGTAGAGGTCTTCGGTAACCTTGACCGCAGCTCCTACCTTTTCGATTACTTCAGAGAAGGACAGGTGCTCCGTGAGGAGGTCACGTCGTAACTCGTCATAGTTTTTGTTGCTGCGGCGGCCCGACGCTCTGCGTTGCGAGAGCTGCCAGTGCATTCTGGTGATGCGTTCGTCGAGCTGACTGTCGTAAAACGCCAACTCCAACATTTGCGCAAGGGCAAACTCCAAGAGGTTGGTGGCGTCTTCAGTTCCATCAGGGTCAAATACCAACGCCTGGTCGTAGCCGATTACCACCAGGTCGTTTGTCGAATACGAATACGACGAACGCAACAGTTCGGTTCGCAGCTGTACGGAGAACTCGTCACGCTCGCCGAGGAGTAGCGACGGCAACAGCGGATGAGCAGCCACCACATCGGCAGTGACAGGATGCTGATCGGTAGCGCTGAATTGTTGGATGGCGTAAACCGTCAACGTTTCTTGTGATTCATGAATGTTGGGGGCAACCAACCCGGCACGCATCGCGGCAACGGCAGACGCGGCGTCTTCGCCC
>JANMEI010000095.1:0-2893 GCA_031376865.1 Acidimicrobiia bacterium
GGCAGCTTCGCGACGAGCTGATCGACGCCGCAACCGCACTGCTCGAAGCGGGCGGCACCGAGGCCGGGGTGACGCTTCGGGCCGTGACCCGCCGAGCGGGGGTCGCCCCCCAGGCCTTCTATCTGCAGTTCAACGACACCGACGAGCTCCTCTGGGCGGTGTACGCAGCGGCGTTCCAGCGGTTCGAAGCGGCATTGTCCAGCGCCGAAACCAACCACGCCAAGCCCGACGATGCACTACGCGCCCGTTGCGAAGCCCACTGCACATACGCCGCCGACCATCCAGCCAGCTACCGGCTTCTCTTCGGTACCGTCGGCAGTTACAAGCCCCATTGGAACCCTGACGAATTGCCCGGCAGCACGACCTTCCAGGCGTGGCACAGAACCATCAGCCGATGCATCAACGCCGGACAAGCCCGGAATAGCGACCCGTTCACGCTCACCATCACCCTGATCGCCGCCCTCCACGGACTCGTCATCCTCCAACTCAACCGACCCAGCTTCCCCTGGCCACCCCTCAACCAACTCGTCGACGACGTCCTCACCAACCAGATCGGCCTCATCACACCGTCCGCCGGATAGCCCTCACACACACACTCACCGCCACAAACGATGTGTAGACGTTCCGCCGAGGACCCAAAAAGAACCGACAAGTTTGGAACCGATTGAGGCTTAGGCGGCCTCGCTCACGAGTCCTTCGAGGCGGTTGTAGGACACTTGCATGCCGCCGTCCATGCCCGAGGCGATGTGGCCGTCGCGATGTTCTTGGGTGACGTGCTCGGCGAGCACGTTCATTGTTGTCACCCCGTCGCTTTCTTCGAGGGTGACGGTGTTGATGGAGGCGACCTGATCGGGATCGTCGGTGATCCCCATAGCGGCGAGTCCTTCGAACGCTTCGGTGGAGACTATTCGGGTCGGAGCGTCGATTTCGCGGTAGACGCCATGGAAACCGACTTCCATGTCGCCTTCCTTCACGACGTAGCGCCACGTGCCGCCGACGCGCAGGTCGATGTCGCATGCCGACCACACGCCCGAGTCGAAACCCCACCAGCGCTTGACGAGTTCGGGCGTCGTGAGGAACGAACGCGACGAGTTCCATGGGCTCCTGATCTTGACTGGGTCCCGCTTTCGCAATGGATTTGGTTCAAACCGATCGTGTTCTCTCCGAATGACTCGGGTTACCAGTTGTTGTTGCGGGTGGAGCCGGGTGCTGTTGTTCCCCGCCATCACCACACCTGCGAGCTCCACGCGTTTGTGCGGTCAGGCGCCTTCGTATTTCGGGTTGCCCGGACGTGATCCGTGCTGGCAGTTACGTGCATCGACCGCTTGAACACAAGGCGCCAGCTTCCCGTTGCATTGCTTGACGAGTCCGTGGATGGCGAGTGGTCGTATGTGCAGACGCTGCGCCATCTGGTCCATGCGATCGACCGGTGGATCAGTGGACCCGTGCTGGGTGAATCGCAGCCGTTCGATCCGCTCGGCCTACCCAACCCGCCTCACGAGGACCTTCCGCCAGCTATGTTCGATTTCGACGCCCGACCGAGGCTCGACGAGGTGCTCGTCGTTCGGCGTGGCCGGATGAACCGAGTCGAGCAGTACCTCGACACGGTGACTACTGAACAACTCGCCTTCGAGGTCGTGTCCCCGAATGGTGGAATGGCCACCGTCTGGCGGTGCTTTCAGGTCGTGTTCAGAGAAGAGTGGTGGCATGACCAGTATGCAAGACGCGATATCGCCACCCTCGAGCAAGGCTTCCCGGCTTCCGGCTAGCCTCGATTGTTCATCTTGGTCGGGGTGTGGCGTCGGGTGATAGCCGTATTGATATATGTGCGTAGGTTTGTGGGGTGTCGGCGTGGTGGTGGCGCGTGGGTCACGGTGTGAGGAGATGTTTGTTTCGTTGTCCGCCGTGATGACCCGGCGGGTGATGCCCGAGAGGGCTTTGAACACCTTGTCCATGCCTTCACCATAGGTAACCCAATGGTTTCCTGTCAACCCCAGTAGGGCTCGATCGTGACTCTGGGCGCTTATACAACGTGATTGGATACGTCCGACCCGACTATCGACCGCTCGATCCGGACGCCGTTGACGCTTGTTAGCGCCGAGGTTCGTTGTGTAACGCTGATCGCCGTTCGGTGAGGAATCGGCGTTCGGTGTCGTTGGTGGTGAGCTCGATGGCCCGTTGGTAGGCAGCATCGGCTTCGATCGTGTGGCCTGCTCGGCTGAGGAGTTCGGCGCGGGTGGCGTGGAACAGGTGGTAGCTGTCGAGGTGCACAGTGGCGAGCGCGTCGAGGCCGGCTTCGGGTCCGGAGAGTTCAGCGACGGCGATGGCGCGGTTCATCCAGATGATGTCGGTTGGCTGCATGACGTAGAGCTGGTCGTAGAGCGTCACGATTTGGACCCAGTCAGTAGCGGCTGCGGTTGTGGCGTCGGAGTGGACGGCGGCGATAGCGGCCTGGGTTTGATACGGGCCGGGTTGGTTGCGTCGTAGACAGGTCCGCATGATGTGTTGGCCTTCGCTGATGAACTCAGGGTTCCAGAGGGAACGGTCCTGGTCGCCGAGGCGGACCAGGTTCGCGTCCGCGTCGGCACGGGCGGGGCGGCGAGCGTCGGTGAGGAGCATGAGGGCGAGGAGCCCAGCGGGTTCGGGTTCATCGGGCATCAGCTCGACAAGGGTTCGAGCGAGGCGGATCGCTTCAGCGGAAAGGTCCACTCGCATGAGCGCAGGGCCGGTCGTGGCGGTGTAGCCCTCGTTGAAAATCAGGTAGATCGATGCCAGCACGGGGCGGAGACGGTTGGGAAGTTCGGATGCTGGGGGGATGCGGTAGGCGAAGTTGTTGTCACGAATTTTGCGTTTGGCGCGAACGAGTCGTTGGGCCATGGTTGCTTCGGGCACG
>JANMEI010000128.1:0-2338 GCA_031376865.1 Acidimicrobiia bacterium
TCAAGGTGCCAGCCGGCGAAACCTACGTCTCCACCGAAAACCCGTTGGGCGAAATGGGATACCACGTTGTCAGCCAAGGTGGGCTGGGGCCGTTCCGGGTCAAGATCCGTTCGGCGAGCTTTAACAACATGTCAATTGCGCCGTGGGTCATGAAAGGGGTCTACGTGCCCGATATCGTGACCATTCTCGCTTCGCTGTATTTCATCCTCGGCGATATCGACCGCTAATCACTGTCCCGAGATCACCTGCCCTGCTTCATCTGTCTCAGCCTCACCTGTCGTGCGTTGCTTTCCTGCGATGCTTGACGCCTAAACCCGAACTTTCTTGACCTGACCGACTCGAACCCGACCGGAACGCTGCCACCACACACATGCTTGCGATCACGATCCCTTATTGGGGCCAAACTATTTTGAAACTTGGGGCCGTCCTTGTGGTCATCCCCGTGGGTGGCTTGCTCCTTGGTTACCTCTTCTTGCTCAAGATTATGGCCCACATGCAAAGCCGCCTCGGCCCGATGGAACCGGGCGGTTTTCACGGTTGGTTTCAAAACATCGGCGACGCGGTGAAGTTCATCCAGAAGGAAGACATCATCCCCACCAAGGCTGACAAATGGGTCTTCTCATTGGCGCCGTATGTGGTGGTCATGTCGACGTTCTTGTTGTATCTAGTTATCCCGGCTGGCCCAGATGCAGTTATCTCGGATCTGAAAGTTGGCGTGTTCTACGCGCTGGCCGTTGGATCGATCTCGGTGATC
Source organism: Acidimicrobiia bacterium (assembly GCA_031376865.1). Classification (GTDB taxonomy): domain Bacteria; phylum Actinomycetota; class Acidimicrobiia; order Acidimicrobiales; family JANYDT01; genus JANNBN01. The sequence goes on from JANMEI010000128.1 coordinate 755, forward strand.
GGCATCTTGATGGCCGGATGGGGCTCGGCCAACAAGTACTCCCTGATGGGTTCGCTCCGCGCTGCTGGTCAGCTCATTGCGTATGAGTTGCCGCTGGTGCTCGCCGTGATTGGCGTGATCATTCAGGCCGGTTCTATGAACCTCAACCAGATCGTTAAGGCGCAAGAGAGCTTCAAGGTTTTCGGCCTGTCGATAGGCGGCATCCCATTCATCGCTACCCAGTTGGTCGGGTTTGTGATCTTCATGATTGCAGCGCAAGCGGAACTGACCCAGGCCCCATTCGATATGCCCGTAGCTGAATCCGAACTGGTCACCGGCTACATGACCGAGTACTCCGGCTTCCGGTTCCTCTCGTTCTTCCTTGGTGAAGTTGCCTCCGCCTTTGCGCTGTCGGCCATCGCGGCGACATTGTTTTTGGGTGGCTGGTACGTGCCATTGCCGATGAAGTTCCTTCAGGAATACCTGCCCGGCGACAACGCTTACAACGTGGCCGGCCCGCTGATCTTGCTGGTCAAGATTTTGTTCATCGCCTTCTTGATCTTCTGGTTCCGGTTCAGTTACCCCCGTTTTCGTGAAGATCAACTACAAACGTTGGCCTGGAAATACCTCATCCCGATCTCGATTCTCAACATCATGGCTACTGCCGTGTTGAAGGTGGTCTTCTAATGCCAAAACTTCCGAAGCCCCCTGAAAGCGTTTCTCGAGTCGTTGATGGTCTTACCGGCGGCCTGCGGGTCACCATCAAAGAACTGTTTCAGCCCAACCAAACGGTGCAATATCCCCATGTACGCGAAGATCCGCCAGCTCGGGCGCGTGGTGTCATTGCGTTGAAAGAAGAGAACTGCACTGCATGCATGCTATGCAGCCGATCCTGCCCCGACTGGTGTATCTACATCGAGGGCCACAAAGACAAAGCACCGCCTCGACGCGAAGGCGGCAAGCCTCGCACCGTGCAGGTGCTCGATCGATTCGATATCGACTACAGCCTTTGCATGTACTGCGGCATCTGCGTAGAAGTGTGCCCCTTCGACGCGTTGTTCTGGACCCCGGAATACGAATACTCCACCGTGAGCATCGCCGATTTGCTGCACGACAAGACCCGCCTTGGCGAGTGGATGCAAACTGTGCCAGAAAAGCAAGAGCTTGAGGCCGGCGCTGACAAGAAGAAGAAGTAGGCTCCTCCGCCGTGCTTGCGCAGAACCTTGTCTTCGCCCTGCTCGCCGTGGCTATGGCCCTTTCGGCATTGCGGATGGTTACTACGAAAAATGTGGTTCACGCCGCGTTGTATTTGGTGATCGTCCTGGCCGGTGTTGCTGCCAACTATGTATTGCTGGCCGCAGAGTTTGTCGCCATCGTCCAGGTGCTTGTCTACATCGGCGCCATCATCGTGCAGTTCTTGTTCGGCGTGATGCTCACCCGTTCCCAACTTGGATCAGATGATGGCCTCGACAACGATCAACGTTGGGTAGGCGCGGCGGTCAGCCTGTTCCTGCTCGGTGTCATCAGCTTTGCCTTGTGGGGTGCGTTTGGCGAGAAGTCACTCGACCTCAACAACGACATCGCTCGTCAAACGGTCAGCCGCAC
>JANMEI010000208.1:0-2079 GCA_031376865.1 Acidimicrobiia bacterium
GGCCAAGCTGCTCGAACGCGACGAGGTGGACTTTGCCGCGTACGTCACCGGCGCGTTCGACTACGCGATCTTTGTGGATTGCGTTGGCACCGAAGGCCTCGACAAGTTTGTTCGGTGGTGCAAAGCAAACGGCGCAGCGACCACCGAATCTCGGGTGGTGCTGCGCCGAATTACTTCCAGCAGTGTGTCGTTCTAGCGGTTAGTCCTCGGGGTTAGTCCTGACCCTTTAACGAACCCTTTGGTTGCGGCGGAAGCTTGATGCTGGCCACGATGCCAGCAGCCAAAATTACGATGATCACTGCGAGCGAAATGCGGGTATCGAGGTGAAAATCCCAGAAGGTGCCCACCATTTTTGCTCCCACGAAGACCAAGATGACGCCCAACGCCGTGGACAGGTAATGGAACCGTTCTTTTGCGTCTGCGAGTAAGAAATACATGGCCCGTAATCCGAGGATGGCAAATGCGTTCGAGGCAAACACGATAAAAGGCGACTCGGGCGCTACTGCCAAAATGGCTGGAACCGAGTCGACGGCGAACACGATGTCGGTGAACTCAACGACCACCAGACACGCAAACAACGGGGTGGCGGCTCGTTTGCCGTTCTCGACCGTGAAGAACTTTTTCCCGTCATACCGTTCAGTAACCGGCATGATTTTCCGCAAGAGTCCGAGCCCCGATTGCTTCGCATCCTCTTCTTCTTCATCTTCTTTATGTCGCAAGATCTTGATGCCGGTGTAAGCCAAGAACAGGCCAAACAGCACTAACGTCCAGGAGAATCGGTCAATGAGCGTCTTTCCCAAGACAATGAAAATTGCCCGAAAAGCAAGCGCTCCGAAGATGCCCCAGAAGAGCACTCGGTGCTGATACCGCAATGGGATCTTGAACGATCCGAAAATAAGTGCCCATACGAAGACGTTATCAACGCTGAGCGATTTCTCTAAGACGTACCCGCTGATGTACTCGCCGAAGGCCAAGCCGCCAAATTGGAAGGCGACAAATGCACCGAAGGCGAGACTGACCGCCACCCAAATCAGTGATTCCTTTAAGGCTTCTTTGGCGGTCGGCTCGTGTTCGTCGTCATGTCGAATGAGGTCGATGACGAGCATGGCAGTGATAAGCACGCCGAGGAGTATCCACACCCAGGTGGGGATATGGCCATTGAAATACTTACCGTCGGATTTGGTTGATCCGGCCGCGAGAAGAGAAGCAAAGGTCACGCTGGGGTCCTTGTGGGGCAGAGGAGTGAAGGTTCACCCTACTCTCATTTTGCAACTGATAGGTGCAAACTTCTGCGGTGTCGTGTTGCAAATCGCACCCTGGTCGGTGGCAGCATGGAGCAAATGTCTGATGAGCATCCTCCCCTCACTGTTGTTGCCCCTTTGATTCCTGCCGCAACGGTGGTGCCACTTCGCAATGGTGTTGCCGGTCTCGAAGTGTTGATGCTCCAACGAAACTCGAGCCGTGGCGCATTCGCGGGGTTTTGGGTGTTTCCCGGTGGTCGGGTAGACGACACAGATCATGACGATGTTGCCTGCGCCGTCCGTGAAGCGAGCGAAGAAACGGGTTTGCTGCTCGATGGGTCAACCTTTCAGCGATGGTCTCATTGGACTCCGCCAATCACCGAAGCAAAACGATTCGGAACCTGGTTCTTTTTGGCACCGGTCCCCGATGACGTCAAGGTGACCGTCGATGAAGCCGAAATCGTTGGCCACGAGTGGTTACCAATCCCGGCGGTGCTGGCGAAACGCGATACCGGTGACTGGAATCTTGCGCCGCCAACGTTTGTCACGCTTACGGGGCTCGCTGAGTTTGAGTCGGTTGACGCTGCCCTCAACCACGCTGCGGCCAACCCGCCCCAATTGTTTGCGACGACGATGTTGAAAACCGATGGGCAGCTCGTGGTTGCGTGGCCACCTGACGCCGCTCTTGCTGACGGCGCTGAGCTTTTCGGAGAAGGACCACGCCACCGGTTGCATATGAATGCACCAGGTCCGTGGCGTTACGAACGTACCCAAGCATGAACGCGTCGATGCAACGCAGCACACAGATCGAAAACGGGGTAGTGGTCCGACGCAACTG
>JANMEI010000231.1:0-4722 GCA_031376865.1 Acidimicrobiia bacterium
CTTACAGGGGGCCACCCATCCGAGTTTGGCTCGCGGAAGCTCTGCGAGGTGAGTGCTTCTGTGACGCACATGTCAGGTGCTGGGATCATGCTGATGTCTGGTGACTTTCCCGCTGGTTCGCTCTGTACTACCGATGCCATCAGCGCGCGTATTGAAGAGCTGCAGTACACGCTTGGCGAAGGGCCGTGCGTTGATGCGCATGTGAACGATCGGCCAACACTTGAGCCCGACCTGTTGCACCCACTGATCCCGCGTTGGGTCGCTTTTTCCGGTCCTGCTATTGCCGCTGGAGCGCGGGCCGTATTCGGTTTTCCGCTCCGGGTCGGTGCGGTGCGCCTTGGCGCTCTCAACCTGTATCGGACGACCACTGGCGATCTCACCGACGATCAACATGCAGACGCGCTGGTCATGGCCGATGTTGTTGCCCAAGCGGTACTGGTGCTGCAATCGCGAGCTTCGCCAGGAGAATTGGCCAATGCACTCGCAACAGGCTCAAACTTTCAATACGTGGTGCACCAAGCGTCCGGAATGGTTGCAGCTCAACTGAATGTCAGTGTCGGTCATGCGCTCGTGTTACTCCGCGCATACGCGTTCGCCAACGAACGTTCGTTAGGCGATATCGCCGGCGATGTGGTGGCGCGAACGCTTCGCTTACCCGAGTCCCGGTTATGAGTAAAATAATGGAATCACCGACTGGAGGTGGGGACAGTGTCAGCAGGTAGAGAGAAACAGCTGGCTCGTACGCTTGTCGAGTTGGCCGACACATTGGTCGCTGATTTCGACGTGGTCGAATTGTTGACACTGCTGGCCGACCGTTGTGTGGAAGTGCTCGAAGTGGGTGCGGCAGGACTCATGCTCGCCAGTCCACAAGGCGACCTTCGGGTGATGGCATCATCCAGTGAAACGATGCGTTTGCTCGAGTTGTTTGAGCAGCAATCACAAGAAGGACCGTGTTTGGACTGCTTTCGCTCCGGTGAAGCAGTGGTCAATCAAGACCTTTCGGTGGCGAATGGACGCTGGCCGCAATTCACCCCAAAAGCGATCGCTTCTGGGTTCCATGCGGTACACGCGCTTCCTATGCGCCTCCGTGGTTCGGTAATCGGTGCACTTAATTTGTTTCAACACTCCACAGGACCGATGCCGCAAGCAGACTTAGATGTTGCGCAGGCTTTCGCTGACGTTGCGACGATTGCGATCCTGCAACACCGAGCAACTCAGGAAGCACAAGTGCTGAACGAACTGCTGTACTTTGCGCTGAATAGTCGGGTGGTTATCGAACAAGCTAAAGGGATGATTTCCGAACGCAGAGGTGTTGGTATGGCCGATGCGTTTGCAATTCTTCGACATCACGCTCGCAACCACAATGTGCGACTCGTCACTGTTGCCAACGATGTGATTATCGGTGCGCTGAGCGATACGGCACTCGATCATCTTGAGATCAGTTCTGTGCCGATCCCCGAATCCTGAACAGGTTTATCGCTGTTGCGGAGTGGGTAGTAGACCTTCGTGACGAATGGCCCGAGTGTCGTACAACAACCACCCGATGCCCTCCTCTTGATCGACAGCGATGGCCGGGTCTGCCATGTCAACCAGCAATCGGAAGTGATGTTCGGATTTTCACGAATCGAACTGATCGGCACTTACATCGAAACGCTGCTGAGTGAGTACGTTAGCGATGCTGACAGTGAACATCACGTGCCCCTTCTCGGAGGCCCCTTGAGTCGACACGACTGGACGGTTTGCGAACTTGTCGCTTGCTGTAAAAGTGGTGTTCGGCTGCCCGTCGAGGCGTCGCTGAGCGTCGTAGCAGGAGGCGATCAGTCGATGATGATTGCGATCGTTCGAGAAGTCAGCGCGACTCGCAACATCGAAGACTCGCTGACTGACGCTCAACTGCAACAAGATCGACAATCGCACCAATCGGAGACGCTGGCTGCATTTGCGATAGACCGACATGAAGATCGCGTGGCCGTTCGGGAAGATCGACTGCGGATAGCGCGAGATCTTCACGATCGCGTTATCGGCCGACTGTTCGCCGCAGGGCTGCTACTGCAACAGCTGTTGGCGAATGTCAAACCGGCGGTCCGTGAACAAGTGGAGAGCGCGTTAGAGGAAATCGATCATGCGATTTCGGATCTCCGTCGCGCAGTTTTCATCTTGATGCTCACCGACGAACACGTCACAATTGCGGAGCTCCGGCGCTTGATAAGTCGAACGCTCGCCGAGAAGGAGTGTCTGGGTTTCGATATCCGTTTTGAATCGGACGGGCCCGACATGTCCGTCACACTTCCAATCGTCGACGAACTTTTTGAAGTGCTCAACCTGGCTATGTCAAACGTCCATCGGCATGCGCGGACCACCGAAGTAGTCGTGCAACTATCGAACGATGCTTCCGAGATTTCTCTCTACGTGACTGACGATGGAACGACTGAAGGGAGAAAGGTTTCGGGAGCACTGGCACCGGGTAGGTGACACACCATGATCGCGACAGCACACGCACCTGAACTCCCTCTCATTCCGCAGCCGAAAAGTGTCATCGTGCCTCTGGACGGATCACCGTATGCAGAACGATCACTACGAGTCGCAAAAGAGTTAGGCCGGTTGCTTCGTGTAGAAGTTGGTGCCGTTTCGATAAATACCGAGCATCAGCGGCCGCACCCGGCGTATCTGGAGGATGTTGCTGGACGATTCGGTCTGAACTGGTGGCAGGGCGGGACCTTTGCAGATGTAGCCACAGGAATCTGTGACGCAGCCGAAGAACACGAATCTCTGATTTGTATGGCCACACATGGACACGGTCGGTCGACAGCAGTGTTGGGTTCCACCGCCGATGAACTTGTTCAGCGGACCGATGGTGGGGTGGTGTTGGTCGGTCGTTCATTTGACCAAAGGATGGAACATGACTTTGAACGGGTGATTGTCGCCCTCGATGGAACCTCTACAGGAGATGCATTATGCGAAAAGGCAGCAAGCTGGGCCAAAATGTTCGGGCTGGGTATTCAACTCGTGACTGTCTCCGAAGACACGCCCGCACCGTTGCGAGAAGGAGAAGATCCTTTCGAGCGTTTCGGCTTAGACGGCGATGCGCAAGCGTATGTCGTAATGATGATGGAGCGGCTACATGCGCAAGGTGTCGAGACCACCGGCCTGGCTTTTTCCGATCCAATTTCTCCGGCTAGTGGACTCAGCCAACTTGTTCGTGACCAACCAGGCGGGATTCTGGTGACGGCAACTCAGCAGTCGCACGGATGGCATCGACTGTTCCATGGCAGCACAGCGGGAAACATTCTTGATCAAAGTTCGGTGCCGATTCTCGAATTTGCATCTCATCGCATGTTCCCGACTCACATCGCAACATTGCAAAGGGCCATCAACTCGGGGGACTGACCGGACTGGCCGCGTTGGTCTCGGAAAGTTCGGTCGATGCAGGTTGAATATGTTGAAGTCGTTGAACTGGGTATTCCCCCGAATCAACAGCGTCAAAGGACCAATCCGGGTGCTTACTCTGATGCTCGTCGTCGACGCGAGCAGTTGAACCTGCAATGTCCAGCAGCGGAGCAAATAGTAGGTGTACTGGTGGAACGCTGGGTTGCTGGGTGGCGGGTTCGAACTGGCTGTCCCCCGGACGTGGAATGAGGTTCATCAAAGATCGGATAACCACCTGTTGCTGAGTCGCCAAACTGCAACGCGCACCATCCACGATCGTCGCCAATCGAGCGTCTACTTGAGTGAGTAGATCGTTGGTTATGGCGGGTGAACCGCTCAACAATTGAGTGACCGCAATGCCGTCATCCTTGCAGGGCGTGCACTGGCCGCACGATTCGGTGGAGAGGAACCGCGAGACATCGTGGGCAAACGTAACCCTATCGTCAGTGTCATCGACACACCAGAATCCTGCTGAGCCAAGGCCACTTCCGATTGCAGTAAACGATTCGTACGTCAGCGGAGTGTCAAAATCCTCGTCGATCACGAACGCACTCGATGCTCCTGGAAGAACCCCGATGATGTGTTTCCCTGGAAGCGCGCCGCCCCCGAGATCATCTAGTACCTCCTGAAGCGGTGTTCCCATTTCAAACTCACCAACCCCTGAAGTAGAAGAGGAACCAGTAACCGTACATACAATACTGCCAGGAGACTCCAGGGTGCCAATCGAGCGAAACCAATCAGGACCGTTGCGAACGATCAGCGCAACGTTGGCAAATGTCTCGACATTGTTGACGAGCGCAGGGGTTCCTTGCTGCTCTGCCTGCCCAGCGAGCTCGGCGAGGGCCGAACCATCGTGTGATGCATCCAGTCCGCGTCGCCACGGAGGAGTGACTCGCGGGAATGGGTGACGGCCGCTAATGACTTCGAGTAGTGCAGTTTCTTCGCCAAAGAGATACGAACTTGGCCCGGCAACGTACCTGATGTTGATTCCCGTCAGCCAGCCTTCAGATCCAAACTCGGTGACAGCCTGCGTCACCCGGTCCCACTCCTCACTGAAGGTCCGCTTCAAGCAGATCACAAGCTCGGTGGCTTGAAATACCACGCACGCAATCAACGCTCCCTCCAGCACTCGGTATGGATTTGATCGCAAGATCGCATGATCTTTGAACGTCGAGGGTTCTCCTTCAGCAGCGTTGATGACGACCGGCGTTGCTGCACCTGAACTATTTGCTAACACCCCTGCCCATTTGGTCGCCGAGGAAAACCCGGCACCACCGCGACCTCGAAGCCCGCTCT
>JANMEI010000236.1:0-4963 GCA_031376865.1 Acidimicrobiia bacterium
TTTGTGAAGCGATGCATCGTGTCATGGGATGCCCTCGCTGATATATCAGGCTTCGCTGTTCGGTAGTCTTGGTAGATGTCACTGACCGATGATGCCTACGCCCAGTTGCGGCGGCTGATCGTGACGCTGGAACTCGCTCCCGAAACTGCTCTCGACGAGACAGAACTGCAGGAACGCCTTGGCATTGGTCGCACTCCGATTCGAGAGGCAATTCAGCGGCTTCAACGGGATCAATTCGTTCGGGTTGTTCCTCGCCGCGGCGTGTTTGTCACGGCCGTCGATCCGTCTGAGCTGAGCACGTTGTTTGAAACTCGTGCGGTCGTAGAACCGTATGCGGCACGGCTAGCGGCGCAGCGAGGAACAGTGGACCATTGGGATCAGATGGACCGGGTGTTGGTGAAGGCTGGGCGTTTGTCGGATCCGACGAAGCTGTTGGCGCTTGATCGCCAGTGCCACGAAATCATGTGGGCAGCTGCGCAAAACCACTACCTCACCGATACTGTCGAAATGCTCTATACACATAGCGAACGGGTGTGGCATTTGTATCTGCGCAACGTGGCCGACATGCACTCAGCGCTCGATGAACACCGCCAAGTCCTGAATGCACTGCGTGCTGGCGACCAGGCCACGGTTGGTGCTTTGATCGAGGCCCACGTCCGCACCTTCGACCGAGAGATTCGAGCCGCCGGGCTGCGCTAATTCGATAGCTGGTTCAGGGCAAGAAACGATGTGCCGATACAGTCGGGATGAGTGGTTCTGCTGGAGGGAGAACGAGTTCCCGCATCGATCGAGTGATTCGGTTGATCTCCGTCAGCTCACTAGTTGTTTTCACTTGGCTGCAAGTGTCGAGGCCACTTCCCCCTGGGACTTCGGTTTCGGCGACGTTGTACTGGAGTGACCCCGCTTGTTGGAATACCTGGATCGTCGCAAAAGGGGACTACGCGTGGCGTGGCGACGTCCCATCCACCTTTGCGGGCAAGAAGGCGGTGGTAGGCACGCTGCGGGTCATCGATGAAGACCGGGCGATCTTCACTGCCTATGGGGTTCAGATCAAGATGTGGGGTGGCAAGCACCCGTTCTTCACACTGGTGTGCACACTGCCTCCCTAGGCAGTTCTTACCCGGTTGTTACGAAGAGTTCGTAGGCTTGTCGGTATGACACGGATTGAAAGCCCCGATGACTTTGCTGCAACTGACCCTGCGGAAGTGATGTTCACCCGGCGTCGATTGCTGATCGCATCGGGCCTTGCCGCCGGTGGTGCAGCGCTGCTGCTTGCTGCTCCAGTTCGGGCTGCGTCGAAGGCGAAAGCCTGTGCCGCCATCCCTCGCGAAACCGGTGGCCCGTTTCCGGGAGATGGGTCCAATGGTGTCAACGTACTGAAACAGAAGGGTTCGTTGCGTCGAGATATTCGTTCTAGTTTCGGCTCGTCGACAACGACTGCCGAAGGGCTCGCACTCGCTGTCACCCTGTCTCTGCGCTCGACCAAGAAAGCTTGCGGACCTTTGGCCGGCGCTGCGGTGTACATCTGGCATTGCGATCGCGACGGCAACTATTCGCTGTACTCGCCGGGGGTGGAAAGCGAAAACTATTTGCGAGGTGTGCAGGTAAGTGACCCCAAAGGCAACGTGACGTTTCAGACGATCATGCCGGGCGCATACCCGGGCCGATGGCCACACATCCATCTCGCGGTGTACCCAACCCTGGCAGCTACCTCAAGCTCACGAAACGCAATCGCTACCTCGCAGCTGGCCTTCGACAAAGCATCGTGTGAAGCTGCGTATCTTGCTCCGGGTTACGAGGCGAGTTTCGCCGAAATTGAAGACGCAGAAATCAGCGGCGATGGCGTGTTTCGCGACGGCTGGCAAGCACAAACAGCAACAACCAGAGGCGACATCAACAAGGGCTTCACCTCGACGCTGATCGTCAACGTCTAGTTGTCTCGCCCTTGGGGATTGATGGTCGTTTGCCCAATCCTTATGACAAGAGCGGCCATGTAACAGCCGATCTCAAGGGCATGGCTGTAATCCGATCCGCCCGAGTCGACCGACAACGAACAGGAAGCACTCGGGTTATCGCCTTTGCCCTTGTGTTGCTTGCAACATTGTCCACCAACGTGCAGCGAAGTGAGGCCGCCTCAACATTGCAGCGATTTGCGCCTTCCTACGTGCCCGACGGATTTAGACCTGGTGACCAACAGGATTACAACCCGCTGCCTTACGGGGTGACAAAGTACTTCTCAGCGTCACCGTCGTGGTTCGGTCCATCTCCAAACCTTTCTGCGGAACGGGTCCGTGTCATTTCCTATAGGCGGACAGACCAGGACAAGGGGCGACTTGCCGAGCGTGAAAAGCAAGGCTACGAAACCGGAACCTTCCTTGGACTGCCGGGGGTTTATTGGGTGGGAAATGGATTTGGTTTCGCAGAGTTCTTTAGCGACTTTGCGTATATCGAAGTATCGGTGTACTCGCCCAACAACTCGCAGCAGTACTTGACGAATATTGTCAACACGATTCAACCGTCAAACCAATTCAACAACACGGAATTCGCGATGGCGACTCCGGCGGGAATGAAGATGGTCTTTGATGGTCGACCAAAACCAGGACGTAAAAACTGGAGCTACCGGTTCGTATCCGGAAGCAGCAAGCAAATCATCATTTCGTCAGTTGAGACCTCTCCAGCGCAGGCTGAAAGCGATTTGGCATTTAGTGACGACCTCGACGTTTCGAGAATTCGTGGCAAGTTCGCTCTGCGAGTGGGACCGACTTTGGTGTGGATGGAGCGACCCACGCAGGCGCTAGCTGTTGATAGCGAACTGGAGATCACTGAAACACAGAAGATCGCAACCTCACTCAAGCCATTGAGTCAAAAGCAGTGGGTTGCCTACCAGGCCACCTGGGTGAAGAAACTCGCTGCGCAGGAAACAGCGCTGCAGAATCAAGCCGCAGAGGCAGAAAAGCAACGAGTACAGAAAGAACAAACCGATGCGGTGGCGCAAGGTACTGCCGGCGGCACCAAGTGGTTTGTGTCCCCGCCGGAAAACACCAACGGTGCGAAGTGCTACTTGTTCTCGATCGGAAACGGACGCGCAAGAGTCTGTAAACGCGAGGGCATGCTCGCGTGGCGGATTGTGCCGATTGGCGACCAACTGTTTGTGGTGTCGGTCAGTGATCCAGCGATTGAGACCGTGACCGTTGTGGATCCGGTGACCAACAAGGAAATCGGACGGCTTCAGCCTTCGAAGGCGGCTACCCAACCGGTTCGAATTGCTGTTGGTGTGATATCACCAGCACAGACGCCAGAAACCGAAGTTGCGTTTGGGCTTGATGGGACCGGCACACCATTGGTGGGGCCGCTCCCGCTGACGTTCGAATAGCGAGAACGACGAAGGAACTATTCGAACTGGTGGCGTTCGCTGACCCCCGGGGATGGGTCGAGGTAATCGCTCGCCTCGGCCAACCACCATGCTGAAGCAGTTCGTAAGTGTGTTGGGGGATTCAACGTACCTGCGCAAATCGACCAGTTGGATGCACCGACTTCACGCCAAAACATCGACGAACCGCACTGCACGCAAAATCCGTATTCAACGGTCGACTCGGGCGAAAACCAACGAAGTGAGACGTCGTTCGCGATCGCTATGTTCGAACCCGGTGCCTGCGTACCTGCCATGTGATGCCCGGTCCATCGTCGACATCGGTGGCAGTGATAATCGATGACGTCTCTCAGCGGGCCAGTGACGCTAAATGTCAACGAGCCGCATAAGCATTGGCCGACTTGGTTGGCTTCGGACGCGAGCTCCATCAGTTCACCCCGATGCACTGCACGGTTGAGCGATACATCGTTCCATTATCAGTCAGGAGGAACCGCACCCCTGCGTCGTATGGCGACTCGTCATCCTCGATACGAAACTCGACATCGGCCGACCACGTTTGTTTCCCTTTGCGCGGGGTGCCGCGAGTGACCGTCACTTTGACCGATGTGCGATTCTTTGGCGTCAGAGTGGGGTCGGCTTGATTGGCCAGCACGGCTGCGAGATAGTCACCGATGACGGTGGAACCCGGTGGCGATATCGACACGCAATCACTCGTGGACGACAGCGGAATATCGGTGTTTCGCATGAGTTGCTGCAGGACGCGCCCGTCGGTCGGTTTCGCTGCGGCAGCGCCCACCGCCCCGAATGACCCGCCTCCGATGGCAAGCACAGCGAAGAGAGTAAAACCTTGGATCCGTCGATTCCTTTGCATAGTGCGACCATACGCGACATCGTGCCGCGACCGGAACCAGCGTTAGGACTGAACGAACTCGAAGCCGAAGCGGCCCTTGATGCATAGGTTGCCGTGGGTGACGGAGTGGTCTTCGGGTGAGGTGACCTTGACGATCTTCTCGTCTTGCACATGCAAGGTCAACGCGCAGCCGACGCCGCAGTAGGGGCAGATCGTGTCGGTCTGGGTTTGGGTTTCCTCGCGCCAGGTTCCATCGGCGCGCATACTGTGTTCGCTGCGGAACATCAATGCGCCGGTGGGGCACACCTGTACGCAATTGCCGCAGTAGACGCAGGCCGAATCGGTCAGCACCGCATCAAACTCGGTCGAGATACGAATGTCGAACCCGCGTCCTGCGGTGCCAATCGCAAAGGTGTTTTGCCATTGCGATCCGCACGCGTCGACGCATTGGTAACACATGATGCACTTCGAGTAATCGCGAACGTACAGGTCGTTGTCATCTTTGACCGGTTGGCTGACGGATTCGGCTGTGGCCCCATCGGTGGCATGGTGATGGCCGGCAGCACGTCGATCTCGATCACGTTTCAACTCGTCGGCGCCACCATGACGAGCAACATCGACTCCGTATTCTTCGTTCCATCGCTCGACATGTTTGGTGGTTGATAAGTCCACAGAGGAACCCAATAGCTCTAACACCATCCGGCGCGAGGTATTGACCCGCTCGTTGGAGGTATGAACGACCA
>JANMEI010000250.1:0-5869 GCA_031376865.1 Acidimicrobiia bacterium
GAATACGTCAATACGTTGATCGGTCCCGACACCGTCAACACGCTGCCCGACGCAACCCTCGAAGCCTTCAGCGATCACGGCGTGGTGGCACGAACTGTCGACACGGTCGAAGCAATCGTCGGCGCGCATAGCGTTATTACCGGCGTTGGTGTGGCCGGCGTGGACATGTCCGACGTTGCCAACACCTTGGAGCACGAGGGTGTTGCGTCGTTCGTCAAGAGTTTTGAAGAGCTGATGTCTACGTTGCAGTCGCGGGGTGCATCACTGCGAGGCCAATCATGACAGGGGCCGTTCCGCAGTTTCCGCAAACCACACTTTCAGCAGTTGAGCTCACCGAGCGGCTGGTCAGCCGAGATGTTTCGCTATGGCCACAACCCAACGTAGCTGCAACGCGTCTGGGTTGGACCGATATTCATCATCGTTTGCGCGACGAAGCAGCCAGCATCCAAGAATTTGCTTCGCAAGCACTCGCTGAGAAAATCGTGCTCATTGGCATGGGCGGGTCGTCACTTGCGCCGGAGGTGTTTCGAAGTGCGATCGGTTCCGACCGATTGGTCGTTCTTGACACCACCGACCCGGCCACGATCAAAGCGATTCCTACTGAGAATGTGCTGTTTTTGGTGTCTTCCAAATCGGGCGGCACCCTCGAAGTTCGATCGCTCTTGGCGCACGCTTGGGAACTTGTCCCGCATGGGTCTCGTTATGTTGCCATTACGGACCCTGGCACCGAGTTGGCAGCAATCGCCGCTGAACGAAACTTTGCCAAAGTCTTCTTCAACGACCCCGATATTGGTGGCCGCTATTCGGGGCTGTCATACTTTGGGCTCGTCCCCGCCGCCCTGCTTGGGTACGACATTGAAGCGCTTCTTGATAGCGCTGCAGCCATCGACCCTGTCGCCGCTGTCCGATTGGGCATCGAGATTGCGCACGCCGCCCTGGCGGGCCGCGACAAACTGACAATCACCGTACCCGAGCGGTTTTCGGCCTTCGGGTTATGGGTCGAACAGTTGGTGGCCGAGTCAACCGGAAAACGCGGAGTTGGCGTCGTTCCGGTTCCGACAACGGTGTCCGAACGCAGCGCTGATCGCCATCAGATAGCCGTCCACCTTTACGATCCCACCGATCTGGGCGGCGAGTTCCTGCGCTGGGAGCTAGCAGTTGCTGCCATGGGCCACGTGTTGGGTATCGATCCGTTTGATGAACCGAATTGCATGGAATCAACAGTCAATACGCACCGAGTTCTCGACCATCTGAGCGACGGTGCTTTGCCTGCGTTGCCAACGATCAGTGCAAGCGAGTTTGCCGAGTGGTTGAAGGTCACTGCTCATCCGCACGACTACGTCAGTGTTCAGGCCTACCTTCCCTACGGGTCTGAGCATCAGCTTGAGGAGTTGCGCCGACGCGTCACCACCACCACAGGCTTGGCCTGTACTGCGGGCTTCGGGCCCCGCTTTCTTCACTCCACCGGTCAGCTTCACAAGGGTGGCGCAAACAACGTTGTGTGCGTCCAGATCGTGCCAGCCACGCCCAGCGCACAGCTACCGGTGCCCGGCTCACGCTATGACTTTCACACACTGATAAGCGCGCAAAGCAGTGGCGATTTTCAATCCCTCACCGACCATGGTCGTCGGGTCATTCGCATCAGCGTCGATCCAACTTCCCCCGACCCATTCGCAGACATTTGCTAGGTGCCCATGAGTACTCCTCTCGTTCCTCCGTCAGTCCTCGTCATCTTTGGGGCGTCAGGCGACCTCACTAGCCGCAAGTTGATGCCAGCATTGGCTGAGTTGATTGACCGGGGGTTTCTCAGTCCTCAGTTCACCGTGGTCGGTGTTGCCCGAACCGAGATGTCTGACGACGATTTTCGTGGCCGTATGGCTGCCTCAGTTGAGCCTGCACCACAGAGTTGGACGGAGGCCACCTCTCGCTTTAGGTACATCACCGGCGAGTACACCTCAACCGAAACGTTCGGGCACTTGGCCGAAGTTTTAAACGAAATTGAAGTGTCGATGGGCGGCATTTGTAACCGGCTCTACTACTTTGCCGCTCCCCCGTCGACTTTTCCGATTCTCATCAACTCGTTAGGCCAAGCGGGGCTCAACAAGCCCACCACGGCTGGCGGGTTTGTACGTGTGATTATCGAAAAACCGTACGGACGCGATGCAGTGTCGGCTACCGAGTTGGACACGGTGGTGCACGCGTCGTTCGACGAGTCCCAGGTGTATCGAATCGATCACTACCTCGGCAAAGAGACCGTGCAAAACCTGTTAGCTCTGCGCTTTGCGAATGCCATCTTCGAACCACTGTGGAATCGTCAGTACGTTGATCATGTCGAAGTAACGGTGGCCGAATCTATTGGCGTTGGCCACCGCGGCGGCTTTTACGAAGAAGCCGGCGCATTGCGAGACATTGTGCAAAACCATGTGATGCAGGTCTTAGCTCTGGTTCTCATGGAGGCGCCAGCCACCATGGATGCCAACGGCATTCGTGACGAAAAAGTCAAAGCGCTCAGATCAGTGGTGAACTTCTCCGAGCACGACCTTGAGCAACGCGTTGTCCGCGGTCAATACGCGCAAGGACTTTCCGAAGGTGAGAAGGCACTTGCGTACCGAGGCGAAGAAGGTGTCTCGCCACACTCGCACACCGAAACGTTTCTTGCCATGCGGCTCACCGTCGACAACTGGCGTTGGGCGGGTGTTCCCATTTATGTGCGAACCGGAAAGCGGCTGCCAAAACGAGTGACCGAGGTTGCCATGCATTTCCGAGCCGCGCCACATCTGGCTTTCGGCCAAAAGCTCTCCAAGAAACTTGAACCCAATTCGTTGATTGTTCGGATCCAACCCGATTCGGGAATCTCGCTTCGGTTTGGGGCAAAGGTACCTGGTCAAGCATTTATGGTTCGCACCGCTTCGATGGACTTCGATTACGAAACTCAGTTCACCGAAGAAGACCTCGACGGCTACGAGCGATTGTTGCTTGATGCGCTCATGGGCGACCAGACGCTATTCATCAGGGCCGACGAAGTTGCTGAAGCGTGGCGCATCGTCACGCCGTTACTGCACGCGTTCAGCGATCCGGAGTTTCCGCTTGCTTCGTACGCTGCAGGCACCTGGGGGCCGGCCGAGGCCGATGCACTACTGCAACGCGATACCCGAAAGTGGCGGCAGCCGTAAGGCCTAGCCAACATGCAACCCGACAACACTCCCCCAAGCAATCCTCCAAATACGGTCCCGACCGGTGTGTCTCCGGCGCGTCAGGTGATGCGCTCCGTGCGAAATCGATTCGGGCGCGACAAGTGGGATTATCCCGACGACTACGACGGACCCCGCGAGGTGCGCATCTCGCAACGCCCCAAGTTGCACGCCGACGTGTTTCCTCGCGAGGTGCCGTCCGAGTTCACCATGTGGCTCGACAAACCGTGGGTCGAGGTGCAAAGCGATTCTCGCTACACCGGTGCGCTGCCAACGATTCAAACTGCGATTGCCAGGTATTACGTCGACGGGTTTTGGCAGGTTGATGGTCTGTTTCAGGCCGAAGAGATCGACCGGGTCTTTGCTGCCTACCTTGCCGCTCGAGATGCCGATGCCATTGCCGAAGGCACAATGGGACGACGTCACCTCAACCCGCAACGGTTTGTGCCCGAGATCCACGAGTTGTTTGCAGACCGCCGTTTGATGCAATGGATCGACTTGTTTATGGGCAGGCCCAGTATTCCGTTTCAGACCATCGTCGGACAATGGGGCACCGCCCAAGAAATCCATACCGATGCCATTCACCAAACCACGTTCCCGCTTGGTTTTCATGTTTCCGCTTGGCTGGCTTGCGAAGACATCGCCCTCGAAGCGGGTCCGCTGTTTTACTACCCCCGCAGCCATCGTTTGCCGTATATGCTCAACCAAGATTGCGGAATCGACAACGATGCCGATGATATGGGTGCAGAGTATCGCGACAAATACATTCCCCACATCCAAGCGGTGGTGGTCGACAACGGGTTACATCGACAAGAGTTTTTGGCCAAGAAGGGCGACGTGTTGATCTGGCATCACAATCTGCTCCACGGCGGATCTGCCATCCTTGACCCAGGCCTCACCCGTCAGGCCATGGCGTTGTTTTTCTATGGCAAAGGCGCACTGCACTACCACGACCTTTCGGGCGATCGAGCTGCACCAACAACCTAAAGCAAGGCGACGCAGCCATGGTTCAAGACCATCCGTGTGTCAGCCGATGCTGACTCCGTATGCTCAGAGCTATGAACCATCTCCCGTCCTCGTTGGTCAGCGCCTCGTGGTTAACCACCCATCTTCACGACGCAGATCTGGTGGTCATTGACTGCCGTTGGTACATCGATGGCCGGTCCGGCGAGGCCGCGTTTGATGCTGGCCACATCCCTGGAGCGGTATGGGTTGATCTGGATCGCGACCTGGCCGGTCGGGCCGAAGTGGGGCCGGGCCGCCACCCGCTGCCAAGCCCCGAACATTTTGCAGACGCAATGGGAAACCTTGGGGTTGGCGATGACACCATCGTGGTCGCCTACGACGATTCCAACGGAGCTGTCGCTGCACGTTTGTGGTGGATGCTGACCGTAACCGGTCATCGGTGTGCAGTGCTGGACGGCGGTATCAGCGGGTGGACCGGGGCGCTCTCGAACGATCTGTCGTCACGCGCCAATCCGGCCACGTTTTCGCCGGTTCCGTGGCCGATGGGCTCCGTGGTCGATGTGGTCGGCGTGGATACCTTGCGACGTTCGAGCGGTTCGCTGATCTTGGATGCACGCAGTGCTGACCGATACGAGGGGTGGGACAACCCCATCGACGAACGATTCGGGCATATCCCGGGCGCAATATCCGCGCCATGGCAGGGAAACATCGATGCCACCACCGGGCTCATGAAAACCCCCGCCGAGTTGCGAGACCGGTTTCGGGAGTTGGGCGCCAACCCAACCTCGTCGATCGTGTCGCATTGCGGCTCTGGCGTTACCGCCTGTCATAACCTGTTGGCGCTGGAGATCGCTGGATTTCGCAGCGCCCGCCTCTATCCAGGCTCCTGGTCAGACTGGGCAGCCGACGAAGACCGGCCAATCGCCACGGGATTATTGCCCCAACAAACCTGACGTACCTTGGCCAGCCAACCTGAGACGTAACCAAGTGGAAACGTGACCGACGGCTCATCACTGAATACGTGTGGAAGAATGACACTCAATGGGCCCGGCACTGGATAACACCGCAACTACCGGATCTCCGGTGCAAGGCCGATCGGCCCAAGCGCCGGGACCGGGAGCTTCTGAGAAGTCGGGTTCAGTTCGCCTTGCCGGAGTCACCAAGCGATTTGGTGCCAATACGGCGGTTGACAATGTCACCCTCGATATCCATGCCGGTGAGTTTGTGGCGTTGCTCGGTCCGTCAGGGTGTGGCAAAACTACCTGTCTCCGCATGATTGCAGGCTTTGAGCAGCCCGACGAGGGGCAAGTGTTCATCTCTGGGAGCCAAGTAGCTGGGATTCCCGCCCATAAACGCGACGTCAACACGGTATTTCAAAGTTATTCGTTGTTCCCTCATATGACCGTGCTCGAAAATGTCGCGTTTGGCCCTCGAAACAAAGGCGTCAGCAAAGCCGACGCACGTGAGCAGGCTCAAGAGATGTTGGACATTGTTCGCCTCGGTGACTTTGGCCCACGCAAACCGCAACAAATGTCAGGCGGGCAACAGCAACGGGTGGCTCTTGCCCGTGCACTGGTCAACCGGCCCAGCGCGTTGTTGCTTGACGAGCCCCTCGCCGCGCTCGATCTCAAGCTCCGCAAGGCCATGCAGATCGAGTTGAAACGAATCCAACGAGAAGTTGGGATCACGTTTATCTTCGTCACCCACGACCA
>JANMEI010000251.1:0-1444 GCA_031376865.1 Acidimicrobiia bacterium
ACTGCTTCTGCCGAGTCATCCTCGTCTTCGTCATCGAGAACACGAGCCAGACACCACGACGCGCATGTCTCATCGGCCCCAGCCCCGCACTCCTCACAAGGGGTGCCGAGAATGAGATCCGTGTTCCGCTTCAAGGCTCGAGCCTCTTCGAAACGGCGGTGGCGACCCTTCTTCACGTCTTGCTCCCTACGTCTGGTGTCATCTCATGTGTGCGGCTGAACACGTTATCGGCACTTGCCCTAGTACTCGCGACATAACGGCAATATTTCATTCGTTCTGGTGGGTGTCCCTCGTCACATCGTGACCATTCGTTCCTATTTGGGGACGTAAAGTCGTTCCTTGTGAGCAATAGTCTCGATGTCCCAGCCATGTTGCAACGCTTTCGCGATCGAGCCAAGGCCGTCAAAGGACGACCGATGCCACCGGTCGAAGGGGCCGAACGAAAACTGTTTATCGAACGGGCCCAAACCGACTTCATGGATTACGCCATCATCGGTGACGCCGAGGGGACCATCGAAGACGGATTTCTGGTCCTGCGGATCGACCTTCGACCCGCCAAATAGTTCGGGTGTGGACACCCGTCGGGGGCGCTTCCGGACACGTCACGCCAGCCGGTACCTCAGCCTTTGGTGCACATGACACCGTTTTTGGGTGGGCTTCGGTCACCAAGTTGTTCACCACGTAT
Organism: Acidimicrobiia bacterium; assembly: GCA_031376865.1. Taxonomy (GTDB): domain Bacteria; phylum Actinomycetota; class Acidimicrobiia; order Acidimicrobiales; family JANYDT01; genus JANNBN01. The sequence goes on from JANMEI010000251.1 coordinate 686, forward strand.
GCCTGTTTGATTGCCGTTGAAGAGGGTTCGGTCGGTATGGACGACCCGATAGATGGCTTCCCGGGTGTGACCCTGGCCCATTTGCTTTCCCACGCCGCAGGCATCGCCGCAGAGCAGCCAGTGTCCGCGTTTCCTCCTGGCACCAAGCGGTTGTACTCCAACGCTGGAATTCGTCTGGCCGGCCAGCATGTTGAGCGACAGACCAACATTGCGTTCACCGACTACGTGCGCTCGGGAGTTCTCGAACCGTTGGGCCTGGCCGGAGTGCAGTTCGAAGATCCAGCAGCTGGCGCTTCCGGCCCGCTGGATGCGTTACTCCGATTCGCCCAAGAGTTGCTCCGACCGCAGTTGATCGCTCCCGTCACGTTGGCCTGGGCTACTCAGCCCTGGTTTCCCGAGTTGGAGGGGGTCGTTCCTGGGTTTGGCCTACAGCGCCCGTGCCCGTGGGGGCTCGGCTTTGAACTTAAAGGCGCAAAGTGGCCGCATTGGACAGGAAGCTCAAACAGCGCGCAGACGTTTGGCCACTTCGGCCAATCTGGCTCGCTCTTGGCCGTCGACCCGATTCGACAACAGGCATGGTGTTCGCTCTCGCCTGAACCTTTTGGAGCATGGGCACGAAACGCCTGGCCGGACATGATCGACAAAACCGGATAGGTCTGACAAATGTCACACGAGAGGTTTCGTGTCGCTAAGGTGTGACCTCAGTCCCACATCCCTCTCGAACCCATGCGCCACCACGCAGGTGAGATCGTGTCCCCC
>JANMEI010000263.1:0-4147 GCA_031376865.1 Acidimicrobiia bacterium
CTGCCCCCGAGACGGTTGTCGCCGCGGCAACAGAAGAAGCCCCAGCGCCAGCACCGGCACCGGGCGCAAACGACGAGCCCCCTGCTGCGGGGTTAACTCCCCCTCCTGCCACCAGTGCACCAGACGATTTCACCCTCGATGGTGGGGTTACCCCCGTAGTTCCATCGATTCCAGCAGGTCCGCCCCAGGGCGGAACAAAGGATCAAGCGGGAGTCGGTGCCCCAGTTGAGCCGGCCAAACCAGCCGAGCCAGCAGATCCCGCCGATCCGGAAAACAACAAGACCGGCCAGCGCTCAGCTGGAGCGCTTCCCCGATTGGTCGGTTCGTTTGAAACATTTGAGCAGGCCGCTGCCCGTTTGCGGGCGGTGCCGACTGCTGCGGTCAGCACGATCGAACCTCCGTGTCGAACCGTATTGCAACGGCTCCTCACCGAAAAGGGCGCTGATCCAGATGAGGCCCGATTCGCCCGTGCCGATGTCGCTGGTGAGCTCGTCACCCTGGCCATTGTGCAAGACAAAACCGGTGCTTTCCAGGTGGTTGGCGCCGACACCGCATGCAAGCCCGTTCAGTAGCGTCAAGCAGCACGGCCAATCAAGGACTCGCCAGTACGGCCAGTAATCGCGAAGCGATAGTCTTCGTGTGTGAGCAACACAGAGCCAGACTGGGCTTCCCAACTTGTCGATACCTTTGAGTCAGCGGTTGGGTCGGTTCGAGCAAAAACGTCGGAGCCAGCCACCAAATTGGTCAAGTACGCCGTCTTTGCAGTGATGGCATCGGGATTACTTTTCTTGCTGTTTGCGTTACTGATCATCATGGCTATCCGGTTAGCAAACAACTACTTGCCTTCGGGTGTGTGGGTTGCGTATGTGCTGATTGGCAGCTTGTTCATGTTGGTCGGTATGTACTTGTGGCGCCAGCGCCGCCTTACCCAACCAAACTGAGCTTTCCCGGTTCGCAAGTAGTTTCTTCTCTCACCCAACTAAAGGTTGTTTCGGCCATGTCCAGTTCCTCAGTTCGAGACGTCATCATCGTTGGCTCGGGCCCCGCCGGTCTCACCGCCGCGATTTACACGGCTCGCGCAAATCTCATACCGCTCGTCATTGAAGGGGAAATTTCCTCAACTGGCGATCAACCAGGTGGGCAGCTGATGCTGACCACCGAGGTTGAGAACTTTCCCGGGTTCGAACATGGCATTCAAGGTCCTGAATTGATGACCACGATGCGCGCGCAAGCCGAACGGTTTGGTGCAGAATTGTTGACCGCCAAAGTCACGCGCGTCGATTTTTCGAGTCGTCCGTACTCGGTGTTTGTCGGCGAAGACGAATATCGGGCCCATGCCGTGATTATCTCAACGGGCGCTCGATCGCTGATGTTGAATCTTCCGGCTGAGCAAAAGTTGCTCGGCCATGGTTTATCGACCTGTGCCACCTGCGACGGGTTCTTCTTTCGCGGTAAGGAAATCGCGGTGGTTGGCGGTGGAGATTCAGCCATGGAAGAAGCCAACTTCCTCACCAAGTTTGCCAGCAAGGTCACCGTGGTACACCGCCGCGACACGTTGAGGGCCTCTAAAATCATGCAAGACCGGGCCATGGCAAACTCGAAGATCGAATTCAAGTGGAACAGCCAAGTCGTCGATTTGTTGGGCGAGCAGTCCTTGGAGGGCGCGGTCCTCGAAGATACGGTCACCGGAGAACGTTCAACCCTGCCGGTCACGGGTCTGTTTGTAGCAATCGGCCATGTTCCCAATACGGACTTGTTCAAAGGTCAAATTGACCTCGACGATCAAGGATATTTGGTCACGATTCCGGGTCGGTCCTTGACCAATCTGGACGGCGTCTTCGGATGCGGCGACGTACAAGATCACATCTATCGTCAAGCCATCACCGCGGCGGGTTCCGGTTGCATGGCAGCCATCGATGCTGAGCGGTGGTTGGAATCCCAACACTCGGCGGCATCGTAGCGAACGTCACCCACTGATTTGGAACAAAATCCAACCGGTTTGAGTTACAGCCGATATCGTCAGTTTGCACGCCCGTTGTGGGCTGATCCGCTTTGAAGGAGCACACCATGTCCGAGACCATCTCCACCTTGACGGACTCTACGTTTGACGAGCATGTCGGCGCAGCAGCCACCCCGATCCTTGTCGACTTTTGGGCAGAGTGGTGTGGTCCTTGCAAAATGGTGGCGCCTGTTCTCGACGAGATCTCAACCGAACAGGTAGGCCGGCTCGAGATCGCAAAACTGAACGTCGACGACAATCCAAACGTCGCCATGCGGTACGGCGTACAAAGCATCCCGACCTTGTTGGTCTTTAAGGACGGCGAGCTTGTCGATCGCATCGTTGGCGCGATGCCAAAGGGTCGGTTGATGGAGAAGTTGGCCACCCACCTCGCCTGAGACATCGGCAAACCGCAGAGTTACTACGGAAACGAACGGCCGCCCACTGGGCGGCCGTTGACGCGTCTCGACTCAATTCGGGATTATCCGTTGTCGGAAGATTCGCCGGTCATCTTGGAAAAGATCCGTTCGAGATCTTCGAGGTCTGCAAACTCGATCACGATCTTGCCGTTCTTGGTACCGAAGTCGATGTTGACTCGAGTGTCAAACTGCCCACTCAATATTTCTTCGAGTTCTAATAGACCTGCAGGCTTTTCTGCGGCTCCTGCTGAGCTCGATCCAACACGCGACGTTCCGGTCTTTCCCGATTTACCTGAAGCCAACTCGCTGCGAAGTTGTACAGCGGCTTCAAGGGCTCGTACGGTCATCCCCTCGGCAACCGCTCGTTTCGCCAGAGAGTCTTGATAGGCCTTGTCGGCAACCTGCAGCAACGCCCGAGCGTGGCCGGGCGACAATTCTTTGGTCTTGATCAACTTTTGAATACTCGGTGTGAGCTGCAGAAGCCGAAGGGTGTTGGTCACCGTCGTCCGGGATCGACCTACTTTTGACGCCACTTCCTCATGGGTGAGGTCGAGTTCGGAAATCAATTGCTGATATCCCGCGGCTTCTTCGAGAGCATCGAGATCCTCGCGTTGCAGGTTTTCAACGAGAACGTGGAGCACCGAGGATCGATCGGGAGTATCTCGAATGATCGCTGGGATGCTCTCCAGACCTGCCCGTCGTGCAGCCCTCCATCGGCGCTCCCCCGCTACCAGCTCGAACGTCCCATTTTGCGATGGACGCACCAAGATGGGCTGAAGTACGCCAACCTCGCGAATGGAAGCGGCCAAATCATCGAGTGCGCTGTCATCGAACATGTCCCGGGTCTGAAATCGACTGGGAACAATCATCGATAGCGACAACTCTGCGAGACTGTCGCCTTCTTGGGGAGTTTCCGTGGCCCGAGGGTCGGTCGCTCCGAATTGTGGGCCTGAACTGGTTCGGTCGTTGTCCCCGGTGGGGATCAGCGCTCCGAGACCTTTACCTAATCCGCTGGGACGGGCCACCACTCAACTCCTTAGCTAGACCGCGATACGCCAGAGCGCCGCGTGAGGTTGGATCAAAAACAGTGATCGGTTGGCCGAATGATGGAGCTTCGGATAGCCGAACGGAACGGGGGATCACATGCCGACTGACTTTGGTACCAAAGTGCGATCGAATCTCTTTGGTGACCTGGTCGGCCAATTTGGTGCGAGCGTCGTACATGGTGAGCACAAAGGTGCTGATTTCTAGCTCGGGGTTGAGATTTGTCTGAATCAACGTCACGTTACGCAGCAATTGTCCGAGCCCTTCAAGTGCAAAGTACTCACATTGAATCGGAACAAGCACTTCAGTTGCGGCGGAAAGGGCGTTGATTGTGAGCAATCCCAAAGACGGGGGACAATCGATGAAGACGAAATCGAACTCGTCTCGAACTCTGGCAAGTGCCCGTTTGAGTTTAAGCTCTCGGGACATTGCTGGTACTAGTTCGATCTCGGCCCCGGCCAGGTCGATCGTGGTGGCAATCAAGAACAGGTTCTGCACAGCTGTTGGCTCGATGGCATCCTCAATGGGAACGTCTTGCATCAGCACTTCGTACACACTGTGATCCAAGTCGCGTGCGTTGATTCCCAAACCGGTGGTGGCATTCCCCTGTGGGTCGAGATCGACCACCAACACTCGATATCCGAGGTCGGCAAGTGCGGCGCTCACGCTGATTGCGGTTGTCGTC
>JANMEI010000284.1:0-3908 GCA_031376865.1 Acidimicrobiia bacterium
CTGCGCCAGCGACAGTTGCGGCAACCACTCCGCCTGCGCCGGTTGCCACGCCGGCCCCGACTCCGGCCCCGACTCCCGCCCCGACTCCCGCCCCAACTCCGGCCCCTCCTGCGGTCACGACCACCACCAAACCTGCTCCGACTCAATTCACCTTGAAGACCGACAAGGCCAAGTACTACGCATCGCCATCAAACTTTGTTGATGTCACCGTCAACATTGTCCCTGAGGCCGGGCGAACCGTTGATCCGATGAATCTGTTGTTGGCCGGCTTTCCGGACGGGGCCACGTACACCCCAGCGAATGGTGGATTCAGCAACACATCGACGACGTTCCGCGTCTCGTTCTCGAACTCAACTCCGGTTGGGTTGTACACCTTCTTTGCTCGTGGCGTGAAGAACGGGGTGCAAGCAAGGGTGCAGGCGACGCTAGAGATCGTGAAACTTGAAGTTCAATTTCCGAGTGCGTCGCTGACGGTTAAGCAGGGCGAATCGGTAAAAGGGACCATTCTTGCCAAGACGCTTGTCGACGGCAAAGTGCCCGTGATCTACATTGCTGATGGTTGGCTTACCGGCGCCAAAATCACGTACACACAGATTCAAAATGGCTTTGCCGAAGTAAACGTTGCAACTACGGCGGCTACCCCGAAAGGGAACTACAGCATTCCGATTGGGCTGACGCAAGAAAACCTGTCGGGTACTACCAATCTCATTGTCAATGTGACCTGAGTGCCAAGCATCAGATGCGAGCGCTCTCAGCCCATACGACGGATGAGCGCTCGCATCTCTTGAATACCGGTGCCTTTGTCGGCACTCACCCACAGCACGTCTGCGGTGGTGACACCGCAGGCGGCAGCCAACTCTTGCTTGCGGGCTCCGAGCTTGGTGGCCTTGACTTTGTCTAACTTGGTGGCCACTATCTGGATTGGTAACTCATGGCTGCGCACCCAGTCCAGCAGACCCACATCGAGCTTGGTCGGGCCGATCTCACCATCACTAAGTGTAAATATCAATCTAAGACTTTCGCGTTCCAGCAGGTAACCCTCGATCATGGCCTGCCAGGTGCTTCGCAATCGGTCCGGCACCTTGGCATAACCGTAGCCGGGGAGGTCCATCACAAACGGGCCATCGGGCTGCTCAAACAGATTCAGAAGCTGGGTGCGTCCGGGGGTAGTGGACACATGGGCCAGCTGACGGTGATTGGCAAGTGCGTTGATGAGCGAGGACTTTCCCACGTTGGAACGCCCCACCATGGCGACCTCGACCTGGGTAAAGGGCAGGTCACGCACATCGGTGGCTGACTTGACGAACGTCAATTGCAGGGGAGAACTCGACTTGGCCACGACACAGGGTAGAGCCCTAGCATTGGCCTCGTGACCACATCACTTCGAATCGCACCCCATGGCATGTTGCGAATAGCAAACTGCAGCGGATTTTATGGCGATCGGCTCAGTGCCGCGAGGGAAATGGTCGAGGGTGGTCCAATCGATGTGCTCACCGGCGATTGGTTAGCCGAACTCACGATGTTGATTCTCGCTAAAACCCAGGCCAAGGGTGGCCCAGGATACGCCCGCACGTTTGTGACCCAAATGGAACAGGTGATGGTCACCTGCCTAGAGCGTGGCATCAAGGTAGTTTCCAATGCGGGTGGATTGGACCCACATGCGTGCGCCTCAGCGGTCGAAGCGGTCGCCGCGAAGTTGGGTCTCACCCCTCGTATCGCTGTCGTGAGCGGCGACAACTTGTTGAGTCGAATGGATCAGCTACGCGCCGACGGCCACGAGTTTTCCAACCTTGACACTCATCACCCGTTGGGTGACCGCAAACCAGTAAGTGCAAATGCATACTTGGGCGGATGGGGGATAGCCGATGCGCTCACCCATGGTGCAGACATTGTGATCACCGGCCGGGTCACCGATGCTGCGTTGGTTGTTGGTCCCGCCGCGTGGAAGTTTGGTTGGACACCCGATCACTGGGATGAGTTAGCCGGCGCCGTCGTAGCAGGGCACGTGATCGAGTGCGGGTGCCAAGCAACTGGAGGTAACTATTCGTTCTTTGCCGAGATACCGGGTTTAGAGCGTCCTGGTTTTCCCATCGCCGAATTGTATGCAGACGGATCATCGGTGATTACAAAACATCCGGGCACCGGAGGCGCAGTCACGATCGGAACCGTTACCGCACAACTTTTGTACGAAATCGACGGCAACGATTATCTCAACCCTGACGTGATCACGCAGTTTGATTCGATTCAACTTGAACAACAAGGCCCGGACCGGGTTCGTATTTCTGGGGTCACGGGTTCGGCGGCGCCCGACCAACTGAAGGTGGCTATTAATCTTGACGGTGGTTTCCGCAATCGGTTCACGTTCTGCCTGACCGGCTTGGACATCGAAGCCAAAGCGGCGTTGGTAGAGCGCACCCTGTGGGCCCAGATTCCGGGTGGAAAGGAGTCAATTGCGCAGGTACGAACCGACCTTGTGCGTACCGATCAACCAGACCCGGAAACGAACGAGCAGGGGATTGCGTTGCTACGGATCACGGTGAAGGATCCTGATGAGCGCAAGGTGGGTCGTGCATTTGCCAATGCCGCAATCGAGATGGCGCTCGCCAGCTATCCCGGAATGTTTGGCAGTGGGGCACCCTCTGGCGCTGAGCCGTATGGTGTCTATTGGCCATCGCTGATTCCAGTTGAAGAGGTTCCCCATCTCCTGACAATGAACGGTGAAACCCGAGCAGTGTTGGTTCCGACAGCTACCAGAGCCGCTGGTACTCCCACATACCGGGCCCGGGTCACGACCTACGAGATGCGAGGTGCGGGATCCGATGGCGCAACGCGGGCTCCCCTTGGGCAGGTAGTAGGCGCGCGTAGTGGAGACAAGGGTGGGAATGCAAACATCGGTGTCTGGACAAAAGACCCCCTGCACTTTGCGTGGCTCGCTCAATTCCTCACTGATTCAAAAGTTCGTGAGCTCCTGCCAGAGGCGGCAATGCTCGACATCAGAATCACCGAGCTGTCAAACCTCAGCGCGCTGAACATTGTCATCGTCGGGCTGCTCGACGAAGGGGTTGCCGCATCCACCAGATTTGATGGCCAAGCCAAGGGCCTCGGTGAATGGCTCCGGGCACGATATGTAGACATACCAAATTGGGTGCTAGCTCGCAGCTAGCGAACGGCTAACACCGCTGGACCTGAGCGCAACTGAAAGTTGCTCACAGGATCACCAGCGCTTCCTCACTTCTTCATCACATGACTCCCCTGAGATGGGTTGCATGGCAGACCAGCTCACCTCGCAGCTTCACCACCTCTACCGCCGTGCCGCCTTTGGTGCCCGCCCTGATGAGATCGCCGCCAGCACTCCTCGTGGTTACGCGGCCACCGTCGACTACCTCCTCGACCGAGCCCGTCCCGATGCAGGCGCCGTGCCGCTCCCGGTGCTTGATCCAGCCACCAACGGAACGGCGGACACCCTCGAAACCCGCAAAGAGCTCAACAAACTGAAAAACGAGCAGGAACGCCAGCTCGTCGAGTGGTGGTTAGAGCGAATGACAATCACCGAACAGGGTGGCGTCGAGAAGCTCACGTTCTTTTGGCACGACCACTTTGCGACGTCAGCCAACAAGGTGAACAACCCACACTTGACGCTGGCGCAAAACGAAACGTTGCGAAAGTTGGGTGGTGGCAACTTCGAAGAACTGGCCCAAGCCATTGCCAAAGACGGAGCAATGATGATTTGGCTCGATTCCAACAAGAACAACAAGAACAGCCCTAACGAAAACTTCGCTCGAGAACTGATGGAGTTGTTCACCATTGGGATTGGTAGTTACACCGACGCCGATGTGCGCGAAGCGGCCCGTGCGTTCGCTGGATGGCGATTCAATCGGCAAGAAGGCTTTCAAGTTCGCAAGAATCTG
>JANMEI010000312.1:0-14496 GCA_031376865.1 Acidimicrobiia bacterium
CAGTTCGTTGAGTGCGGTGTACTTGTTGCCGATAGCCAGGACGCCATCGCCACTCCTATACGACGAGCCAACGAGGGTGCTCCAGGTGATACCGGTCGTGGTATCGCCGACAAAGGTCGCAGCCGAAATTCCATCAGCGAAGGTGTAGTCGTACTTGTCGAAGCTGCCCGGCTCTGGCCGATACATGACGCTCTTCCACCAGTTCTGAGTGCCAGTGAATGCAGTCTGCGACGCGAGGTCTTCGTTGGTCTTGTTGCGTCCAGGCTCCAATGTCACATCGCCATAGTTGGCGTTGCCAGATACGCCACCAACGGGAGCGAAGTCATTGAGGTGATTCTCGGCAATGAAGTTGTACGAGTTTGCTGCAGTGAAGGCGGATGCGGGTACCCAGATGGTCATGACGTATGAGCCGATCCAATTGTCGCCTGGCGTCAATGCGGTGCCCGGTGAGACGAAGTCTTCCTTCGGGTAGAAGTCTGGGTTGGTGTTCATGCCCGTAACCGAGACCGACACATTTTGGCCAACACCCTGTGTGCAGGTGATGGTTCCCGAATCTTGTACGGCTCGATCTTTGTTGTTGCGGGCGTCTGTGGCCCATGCTCCGGCAACCCCAAGTTTGCCGAGCGGTTGGCTGACTGCCCATACGTTCAAACCGCTCACCGGCTCGTTGGCACCGGCAATGGCGCAACCGAGAAACTTGGCCGATGGGTGCACGGGGGCGTAGTCATCAGTCCACGTCAATGGGAGCTTCACGACTTCGGAACCAGGGCGATACTTCACACCCATGCCGTAGCCGTAGACAAAGCCGTCGACGCCACCAACGTTTTTCGACCCGAAGAAGATCGGTGCGTTCTTGACGAGGTCAATCCTCGGTTGCGTACGAACCCGCACCTCAGGTGAAGTGCTCGTGCCAACGTTAGGCACGTTTTGCGCGGTGATCTTTCCCGAGACGGTAAAGGCGGTGTTGTCGATCGCTATAGGTAGAGCCCGCACGTTGGCCGTGACCAGCCATGATGAGCCCGTCAGCCACGTACCCATGTTGCACACCAGCACGCTTGGTGCACTCACACCATCGCCGATGATGTCCGATCCGAGGCCGCTGCAGGAGCCGGGGAGTTTGTCCCACACCAAACCAAGGGGTAGGGCGTCGGCGGTGAACGTGACGTTATTTCGATTCTCCGGCACGGCACCGCCGCTGTCGGGGTTGTTGAACCCAAGTTCGTACTTGGTGAGTTGGCCGGCACGCACCTCGTTGTTTTTAGCGGAGATGTCGTTTCCGGGCCCGGCGGTTGCGTCAAAGGGGGCTTGGCCATCCTCGGTCTTGGTGATGACTACCTTGGGAAAGGTCTCATTGACGCCAGCCTGAGCAACAGGACTGAACAGTCCTGCTAACCCAAGGTTGAGGCAGGCGACTGCGGCAATAGTGCGGGCAAGAGGTTGCCGACGATGATTCATGGGGGCCTTCCGGGGGACGGGAACCCTGTCCCATCGGCTGAATCGACCGAAAGCTGAAGACAACTCAGCAGTTTTGGGGAAAAGGCGCAAAGACCGTGGGGAAATATCCTTCGGTCACTTAACCATTTGATTGTAAAACTGATTACTCACTTGACTGATTTGTGGAGGGCCGGCCCCCCGGCGCAACCCTCCACAAGACCAGTTGTCCCACACCTCGAAAGGTGAGTGATTACTTAATCGTCTTGACGATAGCTGATCTTGAGGAGAATTTGAAGAAATCCACCCAAACACACAAATTGCTAGGAAACGCTCACTTCTCGAGACAACAGGTCCTCAATTGTCTCCCCCTTCACCACGATCCGTGCCTGGCCATCGCGGCACATCACCACGGGGGGGCGCGGCACCAGGTTGTAATTACTCGCCATGGCGTGACGGTAGGCCCCCGTGGTTGGCAGGACGACCAGATCGCCTAACTGGGGGTCCGTCAGCGTTGCCACCTGGCAAATGACGTCGCCCGAATCGCAGTGCTTGCCCACCAGTTTGCAGTCAACCCGCTCACCCGCTGACTTCAACGTGAACGCATCGTGGTTGATCTCTTCGACCAGTGCACCAATGTGGTCAGAGGTGCCACCATCAACCGCGACAAACGTGTGCGTGGTGCCGTGCTTGATGGTTTGGACTCGATAGACGGTGAGGCCAGCCAACGCAACCAGCGACCGACCCGGTTCTACGAACACAGCGGTGTCATCGCTGACGTGTTGGGCCAGTTCGTCGCAGACGCGGTCAAGGTACTCATCGATCGAGGGGACCTCGTCGTCAACATGATGCGGCACACCCAAGCCGCCACCGATGTCGATAACGGTCCGGTGACCAAGTGCGGCCAGCCGACCGATGGATGCCGCAAACGGCGCCAGGCTGGTGATCTGGGATCCTACGTGTGCATGGAATCCGATGAGTTTCAGATATTGAGACTTGCTGATGAAGTCGATGATTTCGTCAAGCTGTTCGGGTTCGATCCCAAACTTTTGCCCACGGTGTGCAGTGGCCATTCCTGCAACAGTCGCAGGAGGGATTTCAGGCACGATGCGAATCAACACCTGAACATCTCGTGTTGCCAACTGCTCGAGGCGATTCGCATCATCAAGGTTGTCGCACACGATGGTGGCTACACCGTTGTCGAGAGCAAGCTGCAATTCGTACGTACTTTTGGCATTTCCGTGCAGGAGCAGCATGTCGCCGGGCACATCCGCCGCCAGGGCAAAGCGAAGCTCCCCTTCGGTAGACACATCCACCCCAAGTCCTTCACTGTGCAGCACACGGATCACCTCGACGATCGGCAATGACTTACTGGCGAAGAACACGGTTGACTGCAACCGACGCGATACGAGTCCGTCGACATAGGCACGTGCCCGAAGCCGAAGGTCTGCTTCATCAAGAACAAACAACGGCGTCCCAAACTGCTCGGCGAGTGAGGTCACCGAACATCCACCGACCAGCAGGTCGTTTTCGATGCGTTGAGCAGTAACCGGTAAGTGTTTCATCGTGCCGATACTCTGCCGCGCTTTACACGCGCAGCCGTACCGCTACAGAAGTGACCCGAGTAGCTCGCGAGTTCGCGCCTGTTCCTCGGCTGAGCCAAACACGTTGGCGATCAACTCGGTGGTGCCAGTATCGGCGACGCGCTTGATAGCGGCAGCCACCGTTCGCTCATCGCCAATCGCTGCGATGTCAGCCGGGCCCGCAGCCCCTTCGCGATCGAGAACGGCTCGATACGACGGCAGTTGCCCGTAGATCGCGAACTCTTTGCTGGCCCTCGCCCGGGCCCCTTCCACATCGGACGTCACACAGATCGGCAACCCTGCCATCGTGGATGGGGTTGGCCGCCCCGCCTTCGACGCGGCTTCGTGCATCAGGGGAATGATGTGCTCTTCGATAGTTCGTGGGCCTGTCATCCACGTGATCGTGCCATCAGCATGGGTGCCGGCCAGTCGTAACATCGCCGGCGCCAGCGCAGCCAGGAGGATCGGACACGACTCGGCGCCAGGAGCGTCGACTGCGCCTCGAAACGTGAGGGCCTCGCCAGTCACCGATGCTTTTCGATCGTTGATGAGTGGTCCAAGAATGGCAAGGTACTCCTTCATGTGCACGGCCGGTTTATCGAATGACATGCCATACATACCTTCGATGACCACCTGATGCGACAAGCCAATACCAAGTATCAACCTGCCCTTCGTTGCGTCCGATGCAGCAAGGGCCATTTGCGCCATGGTCATCGGATGGCGTGGATAGGTGGGGACGACCGCCGTGCCGAAGGCGATTCCGGGAACCTCGCGACCCGCTACCGCGACGGCTACCAGCGTTTCGATCCCGAAGATTTGCGGGCTCCACACCGTATGAAACCCTTCTTCGGCGACCGCTTTGCACTGGGCAACATACGCGTCGATGGTGGTGGGTTGGAGAAAGATGCCGATCCGCATCCCTGCATCGTTGTAGACGAAAGCGATTCGTGCAAACGAGTCCACGAATCTTTAACGGAAGGTGACGTCCATCGACCCACGACCACCCATGGTGGCTTACCGTTGTTCCAGGGCCGAAACACCCACGGTTCACGAGAAATCCGTTCGGCTTGCAGTGGTTCGCCCCTTCTGACGACACCCTCCCCCAAGCTGGCAGTTAACAGTTCGAGGACCGACGCGGTGGATTCACCCGCTGCAAGTAACTCATTGAGCGTGACGGCTCCGTCTCGTTTTGCTAGCCGCTCGCCTCGCTCGTTGACCACTAATGGCACATGCACATAGCGATGAGTGGGCAATCCCAACAACTCTTGCAGGTGGCGTTGGCGAGGAGTCGAAGCCAGCAAATCGTCTGCCCGTACCACGGTACCCACCTTCTGCTCGGCATCATCAACAACGACTGCCAAATTGTATGCCCACACACCATCATTTCGTCGAAGCACAAAGTCATCGACAGGAAACGTATGTGTGCCGCACAATAGGTCTTCAACGTTCCCCTCGGTACGCTGCGATCGAAGGCGTAACGCTGGCGGTCGGCCACGCTGTCGACGTTGCGAACGTGCAACAGAACTGAGGTCGCGACAGGTCCCCGGATACCGACCTTCGAACTGGGGCCCATTTGGTGCTTGGCTCGCCGCTTGAATCTCTTTGCGGGTACAAAAACACTCGTAGATTAGATCGTGTGCACGCAGATGATCAAGCGCAGCCTGATACAGCTCGGACCGGTCCGATTGGAACACCACGTCGCCATCCCAGTCCAGCCCAATGGCAGCCAGATCTCGCAATTGCCCGTCGGCCGCCTCGCGCCGGGCGACCAACGCATCTAGATCTTCCATCCGGATGACAAAGCTTCCACCGTGACTGCGCGCCACCAGCCACGCCACCAGCGCGGTTCGCAGGTTGCCAACGTGTAAATCCCCGGTGGGCGATGGGGCAAATCGTCCATTCCAGGCCGACGCGGGCAAAGAGGTCATGACCCCAGCCTGACAGCCGTAGGCTGGAGCCATGGCGTTACGCATTGGACCGCTCACTTTGGACACCCCCGTGGTGTTGGCCCCTATGGCGGGGGTCACCAACGGCGCGTTTCGGGCGTTGTGCAGAGAGTACGGCGCCGGCCTGTATGTGTCGGAAATGATGATGGCCCGGGCGCTGCTCAATAACGACGGGCTGCGCAGTTGGCAGCGCGCTGCGTTTGCTCCCAACGAATCGCCACGGTCTATGCAGTTGTATGGAACCAACGCCACTGTGGTCGGCGAAGCGGTCCGAATGTTGTGCGCCAACGGCATGGTTGACCATATCGACATGAACTTCGGTTGCCCGGCGCCGAAAGTCACCCGCAAGGGTGGAGGGTCCGCAGTCCCGGCCAGGCCAGGTCTGTTGCGTGCGATCGTCAAAGCAGCGGTTGCGGCTGCGACGCCCTATGGCATTCCCGTGACGATCAAGTTCCGAATCGGTATCGACGACTCGCTCACCACCATGTTGACCACCGGACGCATCGGTGAAGACGAAGGGGTGGCCGCAATTGCACTCCATGCACGAACCGCCGAGCAGCGATACAGCGGCCATGCCAAGTGGGAAGCAATCGCCGAGCTGAAACAGCACGTCACCTCGATCCCCGTGTTGGGCAATGGCGATATCTGGGATGCCCACGATGCGCTGGACATGATGCGCAAAACCGGGTGTGACGGTGTGGTGGTTGGTCGCGGTTGCCTTGGTCGTCCGTGGTTGTTCCGAGACCTGGTTGATGCCTTCAACGGACGCCCTATTCGGCCAGCGCCAACCGCTGGGGAAATCATTCCGGTCATGGTTGACCATGCACGCCGCCTGGTTGAGTGGCATGGTCCGCACGGCATTCGTGATTTTCGCAAACACCCCGGCTGGTATTTCACTGGATACCCGATCGGCGGGGTGCTGCGTAAGCGAATGTCTTCGGTCAATTCCCTGGCCGAGCTTGACGACATTGTGTCCGAGATCGACCCAACTATTTGCCTACCTGTTGGCCAGGCAACGTTGCCACGTGGACATACAACTCCGCCTCGCCCGGTTCATTTGCCCGATGGCTGGTTAGATCATCCCGAAGATGCCACACCGCCTTCTCCTGAAGCTGACGAGATCGTCTCCGGTGGGTGAGTCACCCATCCCATTTGGACGTTCGCTGATACTGGCATCGGGTTCGCCTCGCCGCCGAGAACTACTCGCCATGCTGGGTATTCCGTTCACTGTCCGATCACCCGACATCGACGAATCCCCCGCTACCGGTGAGGCAGCGTCGCAATATGTTGGACGCCTCGCTATCGAAAAGGCACTCGCTGTTGCGCAGGCCGGCGAGTTGGTCCTTGCCGCCGACACAACCGTGGCGCTGAACGGCGAAATTCTCGGAAAGCCACTCGATGCGGACGACGCGGTTGCGATGCTGACTCGCCTTGTGGGTCACGCCCACCAAACCCACACTGGAATGGCGTTAGTCGACGGATCCAACGGCGAAGTGCTGCGCGCCACGGTCGACACAACTCAAGTTGTTATGCGCGCAGTGGATCACGACACGCTGCGATGGTACGTGGGCACAGGTGAACCCTTAGACAAGGCAGGCAGTTACGCCGTGCAAGGAGTTGGATCGGTGCTTGTTGATCGGCTCGATGGCAATGTGCACACCGTTATCGGCCTGACGATGACAACGGTGTACAACTGGTTGTCGGCCTACATCGCCTGATCCGATACAGGCCGATCCCAAAGAGTAGCTACACCACTCGGAGGACGAAATCGAGGGTGGTGATGGCGGCACCGCTTTGGGCGTCGACCTTCAGGTTGTAGACACCCTTGGCTGTTGTGGCAGTGGTGGTGACCTGTACAAATTGACGGCCGTCAGACGCTGACAAAATCGCGTTGGTCGCGTTTGCTGGGGTGCCCTTCACCACGAACGACGGTGCTCCGAGGCCCGCAACCGGGGTGTAGCGAATCTCATACGTAGCAACACCACCAGGATTCACCGAGATGTCGGTTGCTACCAATGACACGAACGGTTTCGGGCTAACCCGAATAGCGGTGGACAGGGCGGCCGTATTGGAGCCGCTGACCCCACGAACCACGGTGACATAGTCGGCCTCAATCAAACCGGTGGCGAAGGTCAACGCAAACTGAGCCGTGCTGTTCGTCCGAATGGTGGCCGGGGTTGCGGTCACACCGGCTGGGAGCAACAACGACAGCTCGACTTCTGGAATCGGAGCACCGCCAACACTGTTGACCGTTACCCGCAGCGTGGTGGTACCGCCCGGGGCAGCACGCAACGGGTCAGCGACAGCCGTCAGGGTAAACGGTCCGAACGACGTCACTTTCATCACCAAGGAAGCTTGGCGAACCCGGGCGCCATCAGTCGCTTTGACCACAATCGGGTACTCGCCCTTTGCAACAGCCAACGATGCCGTGACGATCATATTGGTACCTATCTTCGATGACGGGACCACAAACGAACCCGTCACACCGGCAGGAAGACCGGTCACCTCAAACGTTGGAGCACCGTTGTATCCACCAGTTGCATTGACAAAGACGCCCACAACCGAAGTGGCGCCCGTGTTGATGGAGAAGGTAGGTGCGTCGACGGCTACCGTGAAGTCACCAACCACGGGTGGTGCAGTGGTAGGTGGGGCTTGGGTGACTGGCGGTGTTGGAGCTCCATTGATTTGGACGGAAGCAACAGCCCTGCGGCTTCGTCCTCCGCCGGTGACGGTGACAATCACCTGTCCGCTGGTGGTTGGCGTGGTTGGCGCCGCAGCTATGGACACGCTGGCGCCCCGAGAACTCAGGCTGACACCTGAACTGAGGCCGTTGATGGTGGACTCGACTCGATAGGTGAGCGCGCTACGGAACTTGCGCCCACGAACAACCGACACACGAAGCGCCGCCGAGCCACCTGCGTTGAGCGTTACTGATTTCGGAACAAACGTGACGCTGAAATCTCGCGAAGCTACCGCCCCCGCCGGCTGAGCCGTTCCCACACCAAACCCGACGAGTGCAGTAACTACCGTCACCAGTACGGCGACACGCTGTGCCAACGATTTCATGATTGCTCCCTGCGGTCTCCCGTGAGACCTTTTTTGGAGGCTACAGCTGCCGGAGGCAAAAGGAAATGAAAACCACTTCATTCTGTTCACCTACCCCAGCTATTCACCCCAGCTGTTCACCCCAGGTTCAGTGGCAAACGCTTCAACGCAATCCTGACGTCGTCGCTACCCACAAACACGAAGCGATAGGTGCCTGGATCGAGCACCAAGTCACCGTCGCCTCCGGAGAAGCGTCGTTCTTTCCCGTCAGCGGCGTAGAGGAACTGCACATAGCCAAACACATCGAATCCAACACGCGTCTTTTTGGCCACCTTCACGGTCGCTTCGAAACGCTGGCCCGACTCCAATTTGAAGATCTTGAACTTGGCACCGACAGCGAGTGAGGCGGTTTGGACCTCGCCAGGTGCTCGAAGGATCGCAAACGCCCCTCCTTCAGGTGCGCTGACAGAGAAGGTGTAACGACCAGCAACAGTTGCGACAAAGATTCCGTTCACAGGAGTCCATGATCCGTCCGGATAGGTCATCGCTCCCGCTGCGGTCACCGAGATGTTGCGGACCCCGGATCGAGTTTGAAAACTGATTTGCGTGGTGGGCACAACTCGGTCGCCGGCTGCCAGATCGACGTTGATTCGGGCAACTACTGTGCCCTTGGGAAACAACGTTGGGGCTCCACCCACTCCAACGGTGGCCGACAGGATTGGATCAGCTGGTGTGCCCGCTGGGACCGGGGCAAACGCTGCTGCCCCAGTGACGGGCTTGGCGAACGTCAACCGATGCACGCCAACTGGGAGGCTGACGGTTCTGCCGTCCTCCACACATGCTGCCTTCTTTTGCCATTCATCGAATGAGGTAGTTGAAACGCAGGCTGACGCACCGGTCAGTCGGTATCGGGTGGGAGTCATCACTTCCACCACCCCCGTTTGGGTTCCGTTTAACAGCACCGGAATTGGGCCGTTGCCCAACGGCACATCGCTGAGGACAGCAGTTGAGGTGATCCCAATTCGAAAGCGACCAGCAAGATCGGTATGTGGATCAACGATCAAGGTGTAATTCTCGGGACTGGCGACGGTGGCGAACCTTTCCGACAGTTGCGGTTCTTTGCCGAGGCGCCCCGACAACACCTCTTCTTCGAGATTGCGGTTGTTGCTCCACACCAAACGGCCCTTGTAGTCCCACAGACTGAGGTCAACTGCTGTGGGTTGGAACGTGTTGTTTCGGTAACGCAGCACTTCTGGTTGCACAATCTGCGGGATGGCTTGCTTCAGTTTGACCGTGAGACGAGCAAACTCGTTGGGGCCCAGTTGAATGTCGGTCTTTTCTCCGATGCTAAGTACATCATCTATTTCGACGGACCCTTCGTAGGAGCCGCCACCACCCACTCGTAACAAGCTGACGGTCATGTCTTTGACGGCGTTTCCGGCGGGGCGAAGTTCCAGCGCCCATAGCCCGCCGCGGTCTGCAGTGAAACCGGTGACTGCACGTTGCTTGCCAGCATCTTCGGTCCATTGCCACGGTGACAACGCAGAACTGAACTTGCCGCTGGGATCACGCAGCGCCAGGGAAACAGGTCGGATGGCAGTTCCGGTTACTTGCAACACATAGCGATCGCCGGGCGTCAATTTCAGTGATGCGACCGCAGCAAACCACGGTTCGTTCTTCACCAACACGGGGTCGCCGGTGGTGGGAACTGTGGTGGCGGTTTCCTCGCCTCGATAGATGCCAAATCGACGCGTGTTCGGCTGAGACGGATCGGTAGTTCGCCACCTGACGAACGGAGGTTTGGTGGGCGAATACACCACGGGAACGGCCGACACTTTGGTCGTTCCTTCTTTGTCAATCCATGGATCACCCCACTGCTGCACCGATGCTTCGTCGGGCGATGAAATGACCGCCCGTTGCCCTGGGCTGCCCCAGAACGGGACCACGATGCTTTGGTTCAGTGCGGGCGCAGTTTCAAGAATGGGGTTTGTTTTGACATCGCCGATGATGTCGTTTTCGGCAAGTTCGATCGCAGCCGTCACGGGATACACGCCTGCGACGTCCGAGGGAAATCCGGTGGGCTCCACGATCAGCGTTGCATCGTGATCGAGTGCGAACGTGACTTCTGTGCGGGGCTGGTTGGCCGTGGCAACCTGAATGCCTGAAGCGCACACCACCTCGTTTTGGAACACCGCCCGTTCGCGTTCCGACACGCATACACTGCCGCCGCTCTGCCCGGGCGCCATGACCAACCGATAGCGTTGACCTCCGGCAACCGCAAGGCGGCCCAGCTGAGTGCGTAGCTCGCCGGGCTTGAAGGTAATAGGTGTACTGAGTGTCATAGCAGTGACGATCGCGTTCGGATCAACAGAGCTCACTACTACCTGCACCGGCGGCTTGAGTCCTGCGCCGAGTTGAATGAGATAGCGACCTGCTTGGGTCAGGCGAATGGAACCAACATCGTTCCCACCAATCTGCTCGCCGCGAGGATCTTGCAACACCCAACTTCGGTTTGATCGAATCGAAATCGTTTGTCCTGGAGAACCGACAAACACTGCGGCAGTTGCTTGTTCAGTATTGATCCCAACTACCGGGCCATTGATGACGATCGGTGTCGCCGGATACGGGTTGTCCGAACCGTTCGCACCGTCGCCGGACGATTCATCGAGGAGTTCCGGCGCGTCAAGCGTGGTCGCCTGTTGTGTCGTTGGCGGAACTGTTGAAGATGTCGTGGTGGCTGATTGGGACACAGCCGGGTTTGCGCCTCCGACAACCAACATCGTGGCGACACAAACAGCCAGACCGATGAGCCGAAGACGCCAAGTTAAAGCCATACCGAACTGTAGAACTATCGGTAGGGTATGTCTATGGATGCTCAGCAACCACACCGGGCCTTACATCTGCGGCGTTTTGCCTGCTGGGCCTTGCTTGTTGGGCTCGTTGCAACACCCGTGGCAGCACGTGTTGCACGCCAACAGATGGTCAGCTCCTCGGTGAACGTCGTTCAGTTTCTGCAGGCGGCCCCGACAGCTTCTGTTGTAGTAAGCGTACAAACGGTTGGGGCTGAACCAGCCGCCGATCAGGTGTACGAGTTGCTCGTGTCATGCGTTGGTGCAAACGACCGTCCGATTGCAGCAGCCGGCAGCACCACCGGTGTGCTCGTGTTGTCGTTGCCAAAGAGCGGCACCCGCACCCTCAGCGCTACCGAGTTCCCGGGATTGAACATTACCGACCGGTGCAGTATCCGCACGGCAGGTGTTGAAGGTGCCCAGGTCACCTATGCCACTTCGCAAGCAGCCCGGGCTGACGGTTCTGTCCCTGATCCGTTGCCCGGCGTCGTACAAGACGGTGTGTTCCGGTCCGCCATTGCGCTTGCAGACGGTCGATCGATTGTTGCCACGTTCATGTTCGTTGGCGATCTGATTGTGACCAATCGAATCACCGGCGCACCGGCAGCAACTCCGGCATCGGCGACTATCACGGTGCGGTGCGCCAATTCCGGCTACCTCACCTCCAGTCGTCTTAGCAACGAACAAACTCGGTTGTTCACCAATATTCCCGCGGGGAGTTCGTGCAAGGTCACCACCGACCAAACTGCCGGAGTTGCCTTCGACGACAACAGCGGCGACGCACGTGACGGGGTGGTGACGGTGAATGCGACACCGGCTCGTTGTTGGGATCTGCGGACCAGCACCGCCGATTGTCGAGCAACAGTGACGGTCAGCAGCACCTACAGCGGTGCCGATCCACTTGATGCGCAACCAACGCAAACGCAGCCGAGCACTACCACCGCCGAGCAAGACAAAAACGACCCGGCCACCACTGCTGCCCCTGCCGCACCTGCACCGGTCGAAGAACCTGCGGTCCTCGACGAAAGCGAAGAGACCGTGGCATTCACGGGTCTGTTCGTGTTAATACCTCAGTTGTTCTGATAGCGCGACCTACTCAGACGACCCACTCGCCCGATACAGTCACTTCCCTGTGAGTGATTCAACGGCACGATCAACAGCTATCCATCTTTCCGGTGGCGCGACACCTCGCGGCCGGTACCCACATGCGCACCGGGCCGGTGAGTTCGTCTTCGTGTCGGGCACCAGTTCGCGGCAGTCAGATGGCACGATTGCTGGCGCACAAGTTGACGCGATGGGCACCACGTGTCTGGACATACGTACACAGACGATTGCGGTGCTGGACAACATCAGTCGGGTGCTGCAGCAGGCTGGGGCAACGTTGGCCAATCTCGTCGACCTCACCACGTTTCTGGTCAACATGAACGACTTTGGTGGATACAACGAGGTGTACGGAACGTACTTTGATAACAACGGACCCGCTCGCACCACCGTTGCTGTGCATCAACTACCCCACCCGCACCTGCTGATTGAAATCAAAGCAACAGCGTATGTGCCGGCATCGCCAACCCCCGCAAGAACAACCGCTGGACGTGCGTGATGATGCCGCGCATTGCTGGGCTGCCGTTGAATCTCAATCGGTGGATTGACGAACACAAAGATCAGCTTCGTCCGCCCGTTGGCAACGTACAGATTTACCAAGATACCGATTTCATCGTGACGGTCATTGGCGGGCCTAATCAGCGCACAGATTTTCACGATGATCCACGTGAAGAGTTCTTCTATCAACTGCGCGGCGACATGGTGCTGCGGGTGTGGGAAGACGGGCCGCGCGACATCGCTATTCGTGAGGGCGAGATCTTCTTGCTACCAGCTCATGTGCGGCACTCTCCGCAACGACCGCAGCCTGATTCGATCGGCCTGGTGATCGAGATGACCCGCGCCCAGGGCGAGATCGATGCGTTCGAGTGGTACTGCAAGTCCTGTAGTTCGTTGTTGCATCGTGCCGAGTTGCAGTTGGTCTCAATCGTTGACGACCTGCCGCGGGCATTCTCCAACTTCTACGACAGCGAATCAGCACGAACCTGCACGTGTGGATGGGTGCATGCCGGCCGCACAGAACGGTTCGATGATCTGTTGGACTTAACCGCATGACCGTTGTCGATATGCACTCCCACTTCTTCCCCGAGACGTGGCCTGACTTAAGCGAACGTTTCGGTGGCGAGTGGCCGTGGATGCGTCGCGATGGCGCTGATCACGCAATGGTGATGTTGGGTGACAAGGAGTTTCGCCCCATTACTTCGGCATGTTGGGACCCACACGTTCGACTGGCCGACATGGACCGCGACGGTGTCGACACACAGGTCATTTCCGCAACCCCTGTTCTGTTTGCCTATCAACGACCGGCCGACCAGGCGATGTACTGCGCGCAGATCTTTAACGATGCGTTGCTAGATCTTGTTGCGCCTGCCGGTGGACGATTGGTGCCGTTGTGTCAGGTGCCATTACAAGACACCGACCTTGCGTGCCGCGAGTTGGAACGCAGTTTGGCCAACGGCCACAAGGGTGTGCAAATTGGTAACCATGTTGGCGATCGCGATCTTGACGACGAACAGATCGTGATGTTCCTGCAACACTGCGCAGCGTTGAACGCGCCGGTGTTTGTTCATCCGTGGGACATGTTCAGCTGTTGCCGCCTGGAGCAGTGGATGCTGGAGTGGACGGTCTCGATGCCCGCCGAGAGCCAGTTGTCGTTGAATCGTTTAATTCTGAGCGGAGCGTTTGATCGACTGCCCGAGAGTTTGCGTATTTGCTTCGCACACGGCGGAGGAAGCTTCGCGTTTTTGCTAGGGCGGTTGGACAACGCCTGGCGTCGTCGAGAGACCGTTAGTGCCGGTGGGTCGTTGCGCGCACCAGCTGCATATGTTGATCGATTCAGTGTGGACTCGGCGGTGTTTGATGAGCGCACCCTTCGATTCTTGATCGAGATCATGTCGCCGGAACGGGTGATGCTCGGTTCTGACTATCCATTCCCGTTGGGCGAAGAGCATGTCGGACAGCTCATCCGCAGCGCCGGGCTAGACGACAACACCACCGCAAAGTTGCTCGGCAACAATGCGATGGACTTTTTCAGACTGAGTCCTGATTGACCTTCACTCCTGATTGACCTTCATTCGTCGACGGTCAGCCTTGGCTTGATACATCGCCGCGTCTGCTGCAGCAATCCAGTCCGACGCTTCACCTGACGTTGACGAGTGGCTCACCCCAATCGAAGTTGTTACTTCCAGGCGATGATCACCAATTGGTTCTTGGACCGCAGCGGCAATACGCGACGCTATTTCATCAGCTTCCCCGGGCATCGTATGTTCCAGCACGATGACGAATTCATCCCCACCCATTCGGGCTACCAGATCGTCAGCGCGTACCGCATCGCGGATTCGCATCGCGATAACGCGCAACGTGTCGTCGCCAACGTGATGTCCATATTGATCGTTGATGGCCTTAAATCCGTCGAGGTCACAGAACAAAATCGTGCACGGAATGTTCTGCGCGAGCAGCGACTCCATGCGAGACACGAGCGCATGTCGATTGGCGACACCGGTGAGGTGATCCACCAACGCTCGCGCTTCAAGGCGTTCCATG
>JANMEI010000335.1:0-3876 GCA_031376865.1 Acidimicrobiia bacterium
GAGATTCCGAGAATCAACAAGGTTTGCAACGACATGATGACGAGCAACATGGGAAGCAACTGCCAACGCAGTTTCCCGGTCAGCGCGAACGCAAACGTCAACACCGACAGCTCGATGGCGAACGACACCAACCAACTGAGCACGGTTGAGCCGACGACAAACTCGCGAGGGAAGTACACCTTTTTTAGTAGTCCACTTTGGGCGAGCAACGACCCAGTTGAGGTACCAACGGCTCCGGCGAGGAAGTTCCATGGCAACAAACCGCAGGCCAAATACAGCGTGTAGTTCTCGATTCCTGATGGGGTACCGATGATCTTTCCGCCGGTGAAGATCAAGCTAAACACAACGGTATAAATGATGAGCGACGAGATCGGGTTGAGCATTGACCATGCCCACCCAAGCAGCGATCGCTTGTACTTACCTCGTAGCTCGCGCTGGGTCAGGCTTTTGAGCAGTTCTCGCCGCGCCCAAAGCTCGCCCCACGATGAGCCACCCAACGCAACCGGTGGGCCGGTCGGAGTTCGTTCGACCAAATCGATCGTCGAGACCGAGTCACTTCCGGCGTCGACCGGAACACGCTTCGGCGTCGTGAGCGTCATCGGTTGTCCGTGTCGCGCAGTCGGCGGCTGGCGTCTTCCAGTCGAGCCTTCTCGTCGCTTGACAGACTACCCATGCCCTCCTGAGCGATCTTGTCGAGGAGGCGGTCCTCCTCTTCCCGGTCCGCCTTCGTCATGGCACTGGAACGAACCGACGCAGGAGCAGCCGATGGGCTGGCAGTTCCGGTGCCCTGCTCACCCCACGGACCGGTGACAACCGAACCTGATCCGCCGCGCTTTGCCCGGTTCTTGAGCTTGGTTACCGCACCGCCGCTGCCTGTGCTGCTGCTTGATCGTGACGTTGGTCGCAACCCGGTCCAACTCGCTGGCAACGGGACCCGAGGCACCCAACTCGGAAGATCTGTACCCATACCAAACGCGCGAAGCATCACTACGCAGACGGCTATGGCTAACGCCAGGTAGATCAATTGGAGCCAATCTCGAACAGAAATGATCTGTAAAGCGTTAATCGCTACAAACCCTGCGACCAAAAACCTGATCGGAATGCCGAAGAAAGCCTGCATGCTTGGAAACTCAATTGCCACACAAACAGCCACTCCGAGCGCCAGCAAGGAAAGCCCCGACAGAATTTCAAACGCCGATTTACCATTCCCGTAGCGAATGAAATCGAAGGCCAACGCAAGAATCGATATTGCGATCGTGTCAAGTACCAGCATTCGAAGATAACGGGTGGGGCCCAATGTCTGTTCAAGCGCCCGACCGAAAGACCAGAAAAAGAAGAGCCCAATCGCGCCACCCAAGGAGGGTGCCTCGGCGATCGGCCAGGTGAGAATCTGCCAAACGAATCCCTGTTGATAGACATCGCGACTTAACCAAATAGTCGTAATGATGGAGGGGCTGATTGCATAGCCAATCCAGATCACCACCGTGAGCAGAGGTATCAGCAACGAGGTGGTGACGTCCACGGTGCCGATCTGAAACCAGGGGTCGCCCGGGCCGCGATTAGATGATCGAGAAGGTTTTACGCTTGATGCCACAGGTGCAGCCTACGAGACCGCTGCCGAAACCGTGTGCAAGGGCATCCGGGCCGGCTCGTTAGGTACGCGCTGCCCGGTACGGCCGAGGATTGCCGATCAGCTGCGCAATAGGCCCGATCACCTCGGTCCAACGGAAGTGATCGGCCAGAGCCAGGGCTGCTTCACCTGCCTGTCGACGGAGCTCAGCGTCACTGAGCAGCCGCCTGAGCGCGTCTCGCAAGGCTGAAGAGTCTTCGGGCGCAACGACCAGCCCGGCGCCGGACGACTGGACCAGTTCTGCCAGGACATCGCCGGATGTGGCCAACGTTGGTAATCCGGCCCAAAAGTGATCCAACATTCGAGTACGAAACGCCATCCGGTTTTCTGCCAGATTTTTGGCCGCAACGACCCCGATGTCAGCGGCGCGCAAGATAGCGCCGCGTTGGTCATACGGTGCCCACGGTCCAAGGACTACTCGGCCGCTCTCGACCAAACCGAGTTGCTTGAGGCGAGCCGTAAGTTGGGCAGTCATGGATTGAGCAGGCACACCGCGGCCTTCGAGCTCAAGTCCCATGAAGTGTAATTCTGCAGTTGGGAACTCGTTTTGCAGTTCGTAGAACGCGTCGACAACGCTCAATGGATCGAACCAATCCCACGTTCCGCCTGCCCACAGAATCACCAAACGATCGTCATCACTCCCGGTTACGGACTCGTGAGGTTTCACTAACGGCGGAACTCCGAATGGAACGACGTCGATCAGCTTGCGAAGCTGCGGGTCCATATCATGAGCGCGCTTATCAAGACGCCCTCGAGACGCGAGCATCCCGAGCCAAAAGTCTCGCTGGCGTTCTGAGGCGCAAATGAACATGTCACCGATGTCGATGAGTTGATTGAGTGCGTTGACTTCATGGTTCTTCGTTGCCTCGGCAGCATCAGCGGTCATCCCGTCATACTGTTCCAGGCTGCCGAAGATCCACGGGTCGTACAGATCTACGATCCGCAGTGCTCGGGTCTGGGCAAGAAACGGATAGCGAACCACATCGAAGCCGAACAGCAACACTGCATCGGCTTGATCGACAGCACTCCGCAATGCCGCCAGCCCTTCGTCACCTTCAATAAGTAACGACGTGACCCCTGGGTGTCGCCGGTCAACGGGGCGATCGCTGGCGATAGTGACTTCGGCATATTGGGCGAGCGCGCATGACATTTCCCACGCTCGGATGGCAGTGCCGGCCATCCGTTCGCCGACGAGATCGTGGCACAGGATGACGAGCTTTTTGACGCTTGATCCGTGGAACAGTTGGTCTATACCCAGCATCGACACAACGCTTGCGAACACGTTGGCATAGCCCGGATCGCTGTTGCCAAGCGGGGTGAGGGGCAGACCAAAAGTGCTGAAAACTTCTGCGTCGGAGACCGTTCTTAGATGTTGGACTTGACGTCGCAGTTCAAGGAGTTGGGGCAGGTCCTGCAAGACGTCATCGGTAGCATGCAAGCGTGAAATCGCGAGCCGATTCACTGCTCCGATATCGTCCAATCCAACACCAAAATCATAGTCGGCGCGCGTACTATGCGCATCAAACAGTGCCCGTTGCGATTGCATCAACATTGCGCCCGCGAGCAATCGCGGCAAGTTCTCTTCGCTGACGTTCTTGATTAACAGACGCAACGCATTTCTTTCCAACAACACCATACGTTCGTGCCAACGGAATCGCGATGAGGTGCCGTGGTGTCGATGGAAACTTCGAGCGTTGCCAGCAAGAACTGTGCGATGACCGCAAACTTGGAGGCGTAACCCGAAATCCACATCTTCGAAGTACGCGAAAAACTGAGGATCGAACCCACCGAGTTCAACAAAGGTTTGTCGATCAACCAACATGGCACCGCCGCAGGCGAATGGTTGCACCGAGCCATCGAGTATTTGTAGGTCTTCAATCGGGTTTCCGACTCCGGGCTGTTCGCCAAATCCGTGGAAGTTGACAGCTCCACCACCGAAGTCCAGTTCGGTGCCCTCCCAGTTGAGAATGGTGCCAGCAACACATGAGACACCTTGCGCCGGAGCAAAATGACGGGTGAGCTCACGCAACCATGACGGGGCAACACGCATGTCATTGTTGACCATCGCGATTGCGTCGTTAGTGGACATCGCGGCACCAAGGTTGACGGCCGGCGCGAACCCAAGATTGTGGGTTTGCACGCTCACCCGGACACCTGGGAATCGGTTTCGCAGAAACTCGACCGAGCCATCGACCGACGCATTGTCGATGACGACAATCTCGAACCGGTCAACTGGGTAGTCCAAT
>JANMEI010000370.1:0-3227 GCA_031376865.1 Acidimicrobiia bacterium
GAACAAAACGAATCGTCGACATGTTCACGCAAAACGTGTGCGGACCTAGATTCGTGTGTCCCGTATTTGCTGCCTGTTGGTCAGAATAGCCGTCGGTGCGTTCGAAAAAAATTTGTGCATCCACAGTTGTCTCGTTCTCGACGGTGCCCCTTGGTGGTTCTTGGCACCCAGTCGCGAATATCACCGCTACGGACAAGACAGCTAGATTTCGAGTTCTTGGAAATCGCATCACCCGAATAGTCTCACCCGCTCCAACCATTCTGTACACACACGATCATGCGAAATGGCCAGAAGCGCGTTCAGTTTGGGACTTCACACCCAGTCTAGGAAGGCCAACAAGTAGCGCTTGATGAAGTTGCGATCTACTGAACAGCGTTGACCGAGAGTCGACGTTACGCTCGGCGTGTGGTCGTGACACCGGTAGCGGGCGACCACGCGTCAACCACCAGTTCCATTCCGTCGACCGACACGATACTGGCCCGTTGTAGCTCAAGACGAAACAGGTCAAACGGGCCCGGCGGGGGAGGGGTTCCGCGCTCATCGGTAAGTACACGGATGAACATCGTTTGATCGTCGGTGCCCGTGCGATCGTGGGCAGTCGCGCTGATTTTGGCATCGCCGAGCGTCATACCCTCTGCGGCAGGTTGCGGTGCGCTGTGTAAGGCAACCCGAGGATCCCTTCGCATATCTGCAGATTTTCGAGATCCAGGCATAGACCCCAACCACCACACTGCGTCGATGATGGCGATCTCGGTCCCTGACAGCCGAGGCGACCCATCGGCGCGGAGCGTGGCGATCAGTACGTGTTTGTCTGCGGCAAACCGCTGCTGAAGACGATCAGCAAAGGGTGCAGGTATACCGTGAGTCACAGCTACCTGATGATCGTGTACTTGGCCCGAGCAGCGACAAAGCCTTTGCGTTTCCCGGTGATAGAGACGCAGGTGATTCCTGTTCTGCGTGACGTGCAGGTGACGTTGCCAACGGTCCTAGAGTCCCCGTAGTTCAGGGTGTAACAGTCCCCGGTGGAGCAGGTCGGGCCAATGTCACCACGGCATCCACCGACGGTGACGGTGGTTTTCGCTTTCGATCCGACGGTGTCCGATGAGAGCCCAATTTCGAACGGATCAA
Organism: Acidimicrobiia bacterium; assembly: GCA_031376865.1. GTDB lineage: Bacteria > Actinomycetota > Acidimicrobiia > Acidimicrobiales > JANYDT01 > JANNBN01. The sequence continues at coordinate 1,129 of JANMEI010000370.1, forward strand.
AGTCGAGATCGCAATCGGCAGGCTTCTTTGGTGGGTTCTTCCAAGTTGCGTTATCGACGGTGCACTCGGCGCTGACGGTGACGTCTGCGCCGAGCGGTTTGTCGAATCGAAACATCTGACAATCGATGTTGCCGGATGGGGAAGTGAAATGCGTACTGACCAGTTGGGCTTGCGCCGCCCTGGCAACCGTTTGCGGAACGGTGCACATTACAGAGACTGCTGCGATCGCAATTCCAATTCGTTTACGCATCAGCGAATCACTTGATCAGTGTGTATCCGGCGCGAGCGACAGTGAAACCGCGCTTCTTGCCCTTTGTGGCGACGCAGGTAACTCCTGCTTTTTGCGAGGTGCACGAAATGCGACCGACCTGTACTGTCTCGCCGTAATCCAACGTTGAACAGGCGCCTGGTTCGCACAGCGGTCCGATGTCGCCCCGACATGCTCCAACGAAGATCGCGTTCACAATCGTTGAACCCTTCTTTTCAGAGTTGACCGAGATCTCGGCGGGCTCCCAGTCCAAATCGCAATCGGCAGGCTTCTTCTTTTTGTTTTTCCACGTGTTGGACTTCACCAAACAGTTCCCGTAGTCGCCTTCTGGATCTTCATAGACGGCGCAATTAATGTTGCCCGATGGTGTTTGGAACCGGGCGCTGTCGGTGGACTGAGCCACCGCTGGTTTGGCACCTACGAAGAGCAGTGCTCCAAGGAGGGTGAATGAGAGAGCTATCAGCTGAATCCGTCGAGTCATTTATCGAATGTAGTTGCTTCAGCAAACCCGTTGATCGCATGTTCTGCTGGGCTACTTCGTGGGGCTGAACGTCACTTCGTAGTAAGCGGGGAATCGCTTGCCGGTGATGAGATATCGACCATTGCCGAGCGCCGCGATTCCGTTCAGCACGTCATCGGGTCCACGGTTGGGAATTGCTGCAACGATGCTGCTGGCGTCAACTTCGCGAACCACTGAACCTGTGGCGAGATCGATCTCAAGGATTCGATCGGTGGTCCATACGTTGGCGAACACCGATGACCCTTCGCACTCCAACTCGTTCAGGTTCACTGTCGATGTTCCCCGAGGGTGAGTCACGGGAATTGATTTGATCAATGCAAAAGTGACCGGGTCTCGGAATAAGAGTTGATTGGAGCCGTCGGATTGGATGATTGCCTTCGCTGACTTGCTGTAGCAAACGCCCCATCCCTCTTGGTCATACGGCAAGCGCTTTAGTTCGGCGAGTGTTTTGCGGTCGCGAACAATTGCGGTCTTTTCGCGCCACGTCAGTTGAACCAGATTGCCGTCGGGCAGAACGGTGGCGCCTTCGGCGAAGAACGATTTGTCGAGAGCAACTCGAGCGGTGACTTGACCGGTTTTGAGATCAACGGTGCGCATCTCGGACTGCCCGTACATGCCAACGCTTTCGTAGAGGACACCGTCGCTCACTTCGAGACCTTGCGTGAACGCAGCAGGGTCCTTCGGGATGGTTCGCAGGACCTTGACCGATGCGGTGCTGTAGCCGGCGGTCTTGATAGTCGTCGATGCTGACGCTGGCGGCTTGGTGGTGTTTGGTTTGCGAGTTGTGGTCTTCCGTGTTGTCTTGCTTGATTTTGACTTGGCTCCGCTTGCAGCACTGGCGCAAGCTGACGTCAGTGTCAGCGCAATCAGGACTGCCGACACACGGACCGCTCGCTTCATGGTCACCAGTCAACCACGAACGCTGTTCAAAACCGCCCAGCGTCCTTTTCGGCGTTCGAGCTGGCCTTGGGCAGAACACGGGCCGTAACGCCAACGAACTGAACTCTTCTTCTCGGAGATTTGCGTTTGGGCTGAAGGCTGACCGTCGTTTCGTACTCATCCTTCGTCGTGTTGCGACAATGGCAGTTTGACTGGCAGTGAACCTTGAGTTGCTGATCTCTCTGCTGGTTGCCTGGGGGTCAATAGGTCGTGGGTTCAAATCCCGCCAGCCCGACCATCTTTTTTGAATTGATTTCTAGACCATATCTATCCGGCGACTGAGTGATGCAGAAGGTGGGAGTTCTTCTTAACTGGCCCCGGAAGGATCGCAAAGTGGACTTGCCCGTCGTCGTCGACGGCGACGATGCGGAC
>JANMEI010000336.1:0-4414 GCA_031376865.1 Acidimicrobiia bacterium
CGTACGCGTGGTCGAAGCTGCTCAAAGGCATGTTGCGGATCGACAACGTCGACGCGCAGTTAGGCGATGGCCTCAGTCCGCAGTTTGTGATGGGTACGCCTCAAGCGACCATCAATGACGCCGCCGCAGCCAGTGCCGTGATCTTGCTCAGCCCTGACGTCAAAGAAGAACTGCCGGTGCTATTCCTCCGACTTCGCGATGCTGCACAAAACAAGCGTGTTCCGATGGTGGAGTTGTCGCCGAAGGGTACGGGCATGAGCAAGTACGTACGTCATTCATTGACGTATCGTCCGGGCGAAGCTTCTGTGTTAGTAAGCGCGCTTATTGCTGCTCTTGCGGGCACATTGGCCGATCGGCAGCTTGCTGGTGTTGAAGCCGATGCAATCAATGCTGCGGCCAAAACGATTACCGCTGCGCTTGCCTCTGGCAAAGGTAACGGCAACGTGGTGCTCGTGGTCGGCCGCACCTCGTTGGCTGAAACCGCCGCATCGATTGAGTCCGGTGCGCATTCGTTGTTAACCCACTTCGGTTCAACTGCAACCGTGCTGCATGCCCCACGACGTTCCAATGTGCGGGGCGCAATGGATATGGGCCTGGTGCCGGGAATGCTGCCGGGACGCGTCTCGCTTGCGCAGGGCTTGGACTGGTTCCGTGGACATTGGGGCAATGTGCCGATGATGCCAGGGAAAGACTCGCAGGCAATGTTGAAGGCCGCCACGCGGGGCGAACTTCAGGCGTTGATTTTGTTGGGCGCCGACCCGATCACCGACATGGTCGATGGCGAACTGGTGAAGGCTGCGTTCGCCAATATCCCCCATATCGTTGCGATTGATACCTTCGACACACCGTCGACTGATCTTGCATCGGTGGTGCTTCCTGCTGCTGGTTACGCCGAGAAGGGTGGCACGTTCACCAATATCGAAGGCCGCGTAACCGTCTGCACGCCTAAAGTAAGTGCACCTGGTGTTGCACGGCCCGACTGGATGATTGCTGTCGAACTGGCCAGCCGCTTGGGCTTTGACCTGGGGTTCGAATCGGTTGAAGATGTTTCGGCTGAAATTGCTCGGGTTGCACCGGCATACCTGGCGCTTGACCTTGCTGCCGCTCATGGCAACGGAGTGATTGCTCCTCTTCCGGGTGCCCGCGAGGCCACGATCGAAGCGCTGACTGCCAGTGCAAACGAGACAGCTGCCGTTACGGTGCCGGCTCAGGTCACAGCGAAGGCCCCAACCGACGCTCCGGTCATTCCGCAACCAGATTCTTACTCAATGCGCCTCGTCAGCGGGCACCTGCTGTACGACAGCGGCACCTTGGTACTCAACAGTCCTTCGCTTGCCAAATTGGCAACGGGCGACGCGGTGTATTTGCATCCCGGTGAAATTGATCGTCATGGCCTGAAGGCAGGCGGGCGGGTTCGCGTCGTCAGTCAACGTACGTCTCTCAACTTGGAAGTTCGCGAAAGCGAACTTGTGGCGCGAGGGTCGGCGTTTGTGCCGTTTGGTCAGATGGGCGGCGCAGCTGCTGCGTTGCTTGACTCAACTGAATTGGCCGATAGCGGTGCGGTCAAAGTTCGTCTTGAAACGGTCACGGAGTAACTGACATGGCACTCGTGGTGAATCTCGCAAGTAGTGGTCTTGTTCGAACCGGTTTGGGTCTTGGCCGTTTCGCCGAAGATGGCGACCCGTTGTTCAAGGGCAAGTGGGTCCTTGACGACGCTGGCAACCAGATCGTCAGCAAAGTTGACTGGTGGGGCTGGCCGCTGATCATCATCGCTGTGAAGGTCCTCGTGGCGTTCGGTGTGTGCGTGGTGGCGACCGCAATGTCCATTTGGTACCTGCGTAAGTTCATTGCCGATATGCAAAACCGAGTCGGTCCAGCGCGCGCGGGCAAGTTCGGTCTGTTGCAGTCACTCGCCGATGGAACGAAGTTGTTCTTCAAAGAAGCACTGTTTCCGGCGAAAGCTGAGAAAACCGTATTTCGTCTGGCTCCATACATTGCGGCGGTTCCTGCGTTTCTCACCTTCAGCGTGATTCCGCTTGGTGGCGTCATCGACGTCGCCGGCTACCGCACCAACCTTCAGGTTGCTGATCCGCCGATGGGTGTGTTGTTCAGCCTGGCCATCAGTTCGATCGCGGTGTACGGCGTGATGCTCGCCGGGTGGGCTTCAGGTTCGAAGTACCCATTGATGGGATCAGTTCGCGCCTCGGCGCAGATGATCTCGTACGAAGCCGCCCTCGGGCTGTCGCTTGCTGCGGTGGTGCTGATCACGGGGTCGTTGTCGACTCGCAAAATTGTCGAAGCTCAGGCTGGTGCCATATGGAATTGGAACGCAGTCACCACCATCTTTGTGCCGTTCATCATCTTCGCGATTGCTGCGGTGGCCGAACTGAACCATCCTCCGTTTGACTTAGTCGAAGCGGAATCTGAATTGGTGGGTGGTTTCCACACCGAATACACCGGCGCCCGGTTCGCCATGTTTTACCTGGCCGAATTCATGAACCAAATCACGATGAGCGCTCTGGTGACCACCCTGTTCTTGGGTGGACCCAACATGCCGTTCAATCTCGGCACCCTGCTGCGGATGGACAACATTCCCGGGATCGGTGGATTTTTAGCGGCTATGTTCGGCGCGTCAAGCCCATTGTGGCTCGCTCTGAAGGTGTTCATCCTGGTGTCGATCCTGGTTGCGGTTCGGGCCACGTTGCCCCGTCTTCGCTACGACCAACTGATGGACTTGGGTTGGAAGCGAATGATTCCAATTGCCCTCATGTGGCTGTTGATCCTTGCTGCCCGGCAAGCTGGGGTCGATACGCCATCCCGTCTTGCGTACATGGTGCTCGCGATCGCCGGATGCCTCGTTGCCTGGGGACTACTGTGGGCGGCCATGCGTGTCGGTCGTCGTAGCGCCCAAGAGGAATACGCTCAGCTCAATGCTGCTGCGTCCAACAGTTCGACCTCGGGTCGAGCAGGGAGGCTGTAAGCCATGGGCTTCCTAGAAGGATTTGGCGTCACATTCGCCAAGTTGAACAAGAAAAGTGACACCGGTAAGAACGTCACCAATCTGTACCCGCAAGAGATTCGGCACAAGCCAGAGCGTTTTCATGGTCGCCATGTGCTCAACCGTTACGAAGACGGTATGGAAAAGTGCATCGGCTGCGAGTTGTGCGCCGGTGTGTGTCCAGCGAAGTGCATCTATGTGCGTGGCGCTGACAACGACCCGCAAGAGCCAACCTCACCCGGTGAACGATACGGGTTCATCTACGAGATCAACTACCTGCGCTGTATCCATTGCGATTTGTGCGTTGAAGCGTGCCCGACCGAAGCCATCACCGAAACGAAGATTTTCGAGTTTGCGTTTACCAGTCGTCGCGATGCGATTTACGAGAAGCACCAGTTGCTCACCGGTGATGACGGCAAAGCACAGGTACAGCCGTGGGAAGACCATCGCGGTGCTGAGTTGCCCCATTCCGGTTGGATGCGCGCCACCTCTCCTGGCGGCGACGCAGGCTTTGAAGGCAAAGTGCTGTGGTCAAACGAGTTGGGTTACGGCGAGCAAGCTCCTGAAGCCGCGCAAAACCGGGGCGGTCACTAAATGGCCCAGTGGATTGTGTTTATCGTGGGCTCCGCGCTCACGCTCATTGGCGGCATCGGTGTGGTGACGGTCAAGCATCCGGTGCACGCGGCGTTGATGCTGGTTCAAACCCTGTTTGGTGTCGCAGTGCTGTTCGTTGCGCAGGAAGCCCACTTCCTAGCTGCGGTGCAGGTCATTGTGTACGCGGGTGCGGTCGTTGTCCTGTTCTTGTTCGTGATCATGTTGATCGGTGTTGATCGCACCGAAGACATTCGCATCGAACCACTCAAGGGCCAACGTCCGTTGGCAGCAGCGGTTGCGGTGCTTGGTCTTGGTGAGCTGATCGCCATCATTTGGTTGCAGAAAGACTTCGGTGGAGTTGCGCCGCAAACGTTCGAAGGCACCAACGTTGAGCAGGTTTCATCGCAAGTTTTTAGCAACTATCTGTTTGCGTTCGAGATTACGTCCATCCTGTTAGTTGTAGCTGTGGTTGGCGCCGTAGTGCTAGCTAGACGGGCCCCGAAGGACCACGGTGTCTCTGCATGATGTTTGCTGTTGCTAACCCCGACCCGAAGTACTTCTTGTATGTCGCCATGGTGTTGTTTGTCATCGGCGCCGCTGGCCTCTTGACACGCCGCAACATCATCGTGATGTTCATGTGTGTCGAGCTCATGCTCAATGCTGCCAATCTCACCTTCGTGACGTTCGCTCGCATGTTGGGCGATGTTCGCGGCCAAGCCATCGTGTTCTTCACCATGGTTGTTGCTGCAGCTGAGGTCGTCGTTGGCCTCGGCATCATCGTGTCCATCTTCCGTCGCCGCAAGGCCATCACGGCTGACGAAG
>JANMEI010000410.1:0-8158 GCA_031376865.1 Acidimicrobiia bacterium
GCGTGAATGCGGGCGATGCCAATCTCGGCGTATCGACCGTCAAGCAGCGTGGTAACCAGCGGCGCGCTCATCAGCAAAATGGGCAGCGTCCAACCGATGACCACCAGACTCCACGTGATTGCGGCAGTGGGAAGGAGCAGAACGTGGTAACCAACCTCACGCCAGGTTGACGATGACCGAACATCGCGATTGAGTTGACGGAACCAGCTGTCCAAGGTGGGGCCTCGTTCAGGCAAGCTGATGGTCTGGCCCAGGACCGATTGGAAGCGGTGGCACTCGATGAGTGTCAGTGTCCGGATGATCCGCAAGGTTGCCCATGCCAACGGGATACCGACCAGGAACGCTACAAATAACGACACACTCACCGCTATCAACGTGATGGTCACGACTGAGCAGACGACGCCGACCGGAAGATCCAAGATGAGGAATACCGAGGAATGCCAGGCATCGGCCCACAACCCCCGAAATGGTCGCGGCGATGCACTCAGGCGCGACGTTGCGGTGAGTCGCGGTAAGGCAGCGGGTTCCATGGCAGTCCAGTGTGCCTCGTCGACACGATCGGGCGGAACCATGCCACCCAGGGTGACCGGTGGGGGATAACCCCACCCCCAATCTGCAAGGTCGCCGGATGGTTGTGTCGAAGTTAGATCTTCACGATGAATGCATGATCGAACGACTTGCCCTGTCCTCCTTTCGTCACCGCTGGCGCACCCTGCTGGCCTGGATTGCCCTCGTTGCGGCGGTGATCGTGGGCGGCTCTGCGCTGGCTGGCGATTTTGCCAACGGTGGCCGAATGAAAGGAACCGACTCCGATGCCGCGTATGAACTGTTGGGCCGCTCGTTTCCCGCTGAAGAAGGCAGCACCGTTTCGATTGCCTACAGCGCAAAGGCTGGGCTCCAATCCGCAGCAGCACAGGAAGCAATCGACACATTCATCACGGCTGCAGAAGCAATCCCGCGTGTGGATCAGGTCAGTCCACCCGCCGAGTTGTCGGCAGATGAAACGGTTGGTGTGGGTTCGTTGCGGGTAACTGGCACGAACGAGGAGCAGTTGGAAACAGTCGATAAGTTACGCGCCGTGGCCAAGGCAAGTGCTTCTGCTGGGGTCGAGGTTGACTACGCCAGCTATGCATTCGTTGAAGGTGGCCTCAACAGCACCGCCGAGATTGTTGGTGTGATGGCGGCGGTGGTGATATTGCTGTTGGCCTTCGGGTCGATCGTGGCGATGGGCGTGCCAATCATCAGCGCACTCATGGGAGTTGCTGCAGCGGCAAGCCTGGTTGGGGTGTGGGCTGCAATCGTGCCAACTCCGGAATTCACCACGCAGGTGGCGTTGATGATTGGGCTTGGTGTTGGCATTGACTATGCGCTCTTCATCATCACCCGATATCGCCGAGCATTGGCTGAAGGTGCCACAGCAGAAGAAGCAATTGTTGAAGCCATGGGGACCGCCGGTCGTGCAGTGGTGTTTGCTGGCAGCATCGTGATGGTGTCGTTGCTGGGCATGATTTTGATCGGGTTGGAGTTCCTGAACGGGCTTGCCCTCGGATCGGCCACGGCGGTATTGATTGCGGTCCTGTCTGCGGTGACGCTGGTTCCGGCGCTCCTGAGCATCATGGGGAGGAAGATTGGTAAGCGCGCAGTGAAAGCCGCTCACTCGACGAAGGAAACCATGTGGCACCGATGGGCGCGGTTCGTGCAACGCCGTGCTGCGGTTGGAGCAGCGATCGGAACGGTTGTCTTGTTGGCCTTGGCCGCACCAATCATGGCGATGCGGCTTGCTTCGGCTGACTTGGGGAACACCGCCAAAGATGGCACCGCCCGCATTGCGTACGACCGTTTGGCCGACGCCTTTGGTCCCGGCGTGAACGGCCCGTTGATCGTTGCTGTCGATACGCCGAGTGAAGCAGCGCAAACACAGGTCGCTGCACTTGAGTCCGCACTGACCAAGACGCCAGGCGTTGCGAGAGTTCTTCCGCCGCAGTTCAATGAGGCGAAAACGGCAGCACAAATCGTCCTGTTCCCCACCACGAGCCCGCAATCGGAGGAGACCAGCAAACTGGTGCACCGTATTCGTGATGACATCAAGCAAGGTCCGAAAATCACTGCCCACGTTGGTGGCCAAACGGCATCGGACATTGATTTTGCCGACCTAATGGGTGCTCGACTTCCTCTCTTCATTGGCAGCGTATTGGTGGCCAGTTTTGTACTGTTGATGTTGGTGTTCCGCAGCATCTTGGTGCCATTGAAAGCCGTGTTGCTCAACCTGTTGTCTATCGGAACCGCTTACGGTCTGTTGGTGATGGTGTTTCAGTGGGGTTGGTTTGGCAGCGTGTTCGGCGTCGAGCAAGGCGCACCGATTGAACCATGGGCGCCGATGATGTTGTTCGCTATCGTGTTCGGCTTGTCGATGGACTACGAGGTGTTTCTCCTGTCGTCTGTACACGAACGATTCCGAAAAACAGGCAACAACTCCGAAGCAGTGGTCGAAGGGCTTGCTTCAACGGCCCGAGTTATCACCGCAGCGGCGGCCATCATGATTGCCGTGTTTGGTGCCTTCGTGGCGAACGATCTTCGTTCGATCAAACTGATTGGCTTCGGCCTAGCTGCCGCAGTGTTGGTGGACGCAACACTGGTTCGCATGCTGCTGGTTCCTGCCACAATGGAATTGTTAGGGGCGAAGAACTGGTGGATGCCACGTTGGTTGGACCGAATTCTGCCGAAGTTGCACATCGAAAGTACGGCAGAAGGCGCGTTCGAACGTCAGCCCAAATCCGTCGATTCGTTGGCTCCAACCCCCAAAACCGTTGATGAACCAACCGTTTTGACGCCGGTAGGAGCCTCGAGGGCAGGAAGATCTTGATTTCACGGGAATCATCCGCCTGGGTGGCGTGGTTACACCCAATGACCACTAACCTGTGGACAAACCCGTTTCACGGCCCGTACTTCCAACGAGCCGAGTCTGTTCAGTAAGGAAAACCATGAGCATCCAAGACGCACCTACTCCGGTCAAAATTGGTATTGGCAAGAAGGCCGAAGGCATCCTCGTTACCGACGCTGCCGCCGCCAAAGTTGCCCAGTTGGTTGCTGCCGAGGGCGATACGTCCTTAGCGCTCCGTGTCGCAGTGCGTCCCGGTGGTTGCTCGGGCTTCTCCTACGAAATGTTTTTCGATGGCGATGTTGCCAGCGACGACATCGTGAAGTCTTTCGGTGACGTGCGAGTGATCGTTGACTCTGCGTCGGCTCCAATGCTGGTGGGGGCCACCCTTGACTACAAAGACGCCCTTCAGGGCGGCGGGTTCTCGATCGACAACCCCAATGCATCACGTTCGTGCGGTTGCGGCAACAGCTTCAGCTGATTCGTCCTGAATTTCTGATGTCGAAACCAGTAGGTCCGTACTCGCCGGTCTTAAAGGCCGGCGAGTGGGTGATCACGTCCGGTCAACTTGGCTTGCTCGATGGTGCCCTTGTTCATGGCGGCGTCCCCGCTCAAACCGCACAGATTTTTGCCAACGCCAAGGGGCTGTTGGAATCAGCCGGCTCGTCGTTGAACGATGTCGTGAAGTGCACCGTGTTCCTCAGCGACATGGCTGACTTTGCTGCAATGAACGCTGCATACGTTGACGGCTTCGGCGATCATGCGCCCCGGCCCACCCGTTCCACGGTTGGCAACGTCACCATGGCCCTCGGTGCAGCAGTCGAAATCGAGTTCTGGGCGTTTGTCGGTGCCGGTGGGGTAACCCAGCCATGATCGGTCCCATATTGTTGACCATCTTCCTCCTCGTGCTGTTCCCGATTGGGATCAGCCTCTCGGGGGCGATCGTCGCTGCACTGCACGGCACACTGTTCACGAAAGACGCCGAAGCACGGTTTGAGGGTACCGAGGTGCTCGAAGTCTCTCGGAAGAAACACCGTTAGTCGAAGTCGATTTACCCGTTCTTCAGGTTCAGTTCATCTGAGGCTTCGTACAATCCCCATGTGAACGACTCACCACATGCATCAGCTGCTCATGTTTTGCGGCGGTTGACCTTCGGTCCGAACCAGGAATTGGTTAACCAATTCGCTGGTGAAGGGCCCAACGCGGCCACCGCTGCGATCGACTTTGCGCTGAACGGCGCACCGTTGCCCGTTTTGCCGCCCCAGATCAAACCAGACGAGTGGGATCCCGCCCTTCGTGGCTGGGTAGACAACCTTCGCAACCCGGCCGGTGGCGTCCACGAAAAGATGACGTGGTTCTGGCATGGCCACTTTGCTGTGTCGTCAGCGAAGGTCGGTAACCAGCTGATCATGCATAACCTGCAGCGCATTCTTCGCGACAACGCCATGGGCAACTTTCGCGAAATGTTCCGCGCGGTGATGCACGACGCATCGATGCTGTTGTATCTCGACGCGTCGTACTCCAACGTCGATGCCCCCAATGAGAACTTGTCGCGCGAGTCGATGGAGTTGTTTGCGCTCGGTCGCGATAAGTACTCCGAAGCTGACGTCGAAGCGGGTTCGCTTGCGTTGGCTGGATGGGAAGTTGACTACGAAACCGGAGGTGTGAAGTTCAATCCCGAGTCAGCGCTCGGCGGAGAGATCGTTTTGCTCGGTAAGCGTGGCAAATTCGGAATGGATGAGATGGTCGACATCCTGTGCGCGCGCGACAGCTGCCCCCCGTTCATCGCTAACAAGTTGTATCGCTACTTCGTTGGGATCGCTCCGACGCCTGAGCGGCTTGCCGAGCTTGCCAAGGTGTTCCGTGAAGCCAACCTTGAGTTGCGTCCCCTTGTCGAAGCAATTGTCCGTGGTCAGGATTTCCTCAGCGCGCGTATGAGTCGGCCCAGGTACGCCATTGAGTGGTTTACTGCTGCACTGCACGCAATTGGCCCTTTCCGGGAGGATGCCGATCAGGACTATTGGCCGTGGACGCTTGAGCAACTTGACCAAATTCCGGGCCAGCCACCCAACGTTGCCGGTTGGTCGGGCGGGGTTCGTTGGTTGTCCGCCAGCCAACAAATGACGCGAGCGGCCTATGCCTGGGCGGTGTCAGAAAAGATGCGCCCGATTGAAGTGGCTAATGGCGCCAGCTTGGTCAAAGCAGTAGCTGATCGCTGCTGCTTGTACGAGGTCAGTAAAGCCACCAACGCAACATTGGAACAGGCAGCACTGGCGACGGCCGGTGCTGCCGACGCCATCACCGTGTCGCGCAGGTTGATTTCAACAGCGTTGTGCTCTCCAGAATTCGCCCTCGCATGAATGGACCAAACACTATGAAGCAGCTCACACCGGAAGGCCATGACTCGAAGTGGGATGGGGCAGAGTTGGGCTCCATCACGTCCATGTCTCGACGACAGCTTCTTGGCGTACTCGGGTTGAGTGGCGCTGCAGTTGTTGCTGGATGTTCATCGGTGACCGAGTCAGCCCCGTCGACCGAAGCGTCAACACCTGCTGAAGCCGGTAAATCGTCTGACCAGAAAGACCCTGCTAAAGCAGGGCAAGTTACTCCGCAGAAATCATCTGGGCGCAAACGATCTGGCAAGGTCCTCGTTGTGGTTGAGATCGAGGGCGGCATGGATGGTTTCGCCACCTTGGTGCCCTATGGAGACGCCAAGTTCAGAAAGCTGCGCGAGCGAATTTGGATAGACCAAAAGGATCTGACGGTCATCGACGACAAGTATGCGATGGCCAAGGGCTTGGCTCCAGTAAAGGATCGGTTGGCCTTCGTTGAGGGCGTCGGGGTGGCCAACCCCAACCTGTCGCACTTTGAGATGATGCGACGATGGTGGCTGGGTGACCTTGATGGCAAGGACGCAGAGACAACGGGGTTCCTCGGGCGTTGTTGTGATCAACTTGAAGCTGGCGAGCCAATTACCGGAATCAGTGTTGGTGGTGGTTCAACGCCGGCGCTGATTTCAAACAAGGCTGCAACGGTTGCATTGCCCGCTCTCGATCTGACCAGGGCTATCGCAAAGGCTGAGCCCGCCGAAGACCGTCTTCGAAAGTCACTTCGTTTTGGTGCGACCGAGGGCAACGGCATTACGTTGGGTCTTGGTGATGAGCCGGACCGTTTGGCTGCGATAGCGAGAGCCAACATGAATAGCGGGTTGGATCTCATCTCGCATTTCACGAAACTTGGGACTCAGGACAAGCGGTATCCCGAAGGCAACGAGCTTGCCGCTGGATTCTCGATGGTGCGCCAATTGATTTCGCTCGATGTTGGTATGCAGGTGTTCCATATTCCATGGGGCAGCTTTGATACGCACGCAGATCAAGCAGGGAATCATTCGGCGCAGATGGAACAGTTCGGAATTGCGCTGGCCGCGTTCCTCGACGATCTCGCTGACAAGGGATTGTCGGACAGGGTGTTGGTAGCAACTACCAGTGAGTTTGGTCGTAGGGCTGAGGCGAACGGAAACGGCACCGATCACGGCACAGCATCAACCATGATGCTGGCTGGCGCCGTGAAGCCCGGCCGACACGGCATCGCACCCAATTTTGGCCAGCTGGACGGCGAGGGCAACGTGAAGGCCACCGTGTCGCTCGGCGACTATTACGCCACGCTGGCTCAAGGATGGTTGGGTGTCCCCACCTCTGAAGTCCTCGGCAAACGCGGCACCCCCATAGACGGCCTCCTCACCTAATCCCCCGAACCCCACCCCACCGCTCGTGAAACATGGATTTACCGCGCGTGGAACGTTTGAACTGTCGTCAAGTTGATGTTGAAGGCTGCGACGCGCGCGACGATCCCTGGCTGAAGCGAAGTAGTTTGGGATATGCGCCGTCTGTCCGTTGTCTTAGTCGCCACCCTTTTTCTGGGTGCCTGCGGTGCATCGTCTGCGCCTACCGATGGCGACCTCGTCTCAACGGATAGTGGCACCACCCAACCAGCAGCGTCTTTTCCAGTGGTGTCTGCAACAGATGCGTCTGCGCCGGAGGATTTTGCAACAGATGCGTCTGCGCCGGAGGATTTTGCGCCGGAGGATTTTGCGCCGGAAGATGTTGCGCCAAACACCATCGTGACCCCTTCGGCTGACCAGATCGACATTGACCGCCCAGTCATTAACGACCCGGGCACGACAAGTCTTGTGGTGTTGACCAAGGCAGAAATTTGTTCGCTGGTAGCAGAGGACGAACCGCAAGGGATCTGGGGTTTGTCAACGAAGTTGACGTTAACCGGGTGGACACAAACCGATTCAAGTAGCAGTTGTTCGCACATCTTCAATAACGAACCAGGTGATGGTGGCACCAAGAATGTCGGATGGGAGCTGTCGTCACTTACACGCACTTCATGGCCCAAAGCCGACACCGACTACAAACGAACTGTGCGAGACACAACTGTGGCCGCCTTGCCAACGCGAATAGTTTCTTCTGAACCAAGTGATCTGGGAACCAAGGACTTGGATGTGTATGTTGCGGTGAATGACACGGTGTCGCTACAGGTCACTGTGTACGGAGATGATTCAATGTTTGATGAGGCGAAGCTTCTCACTCAAGCTGAACGGATCATTGGTCGACTGCCTTCACTCAAGCTAAATCCGGAGCCTGCAAAGGACGCACAGGTCGACAACGTGTTTCAGCTCACTGCAGGTCAACTGTGTTCACTGCTGCGAGATTCCACAGCAGCGTCACTGCTCGTCGATGGGTGGCCGTCCGGTACGAGCAGTTACCTGCTCTTTGAAGACTACTTGTCTTGTTCGATTGGCAGCGCCAAACTTGGAGTTGCGGTTCGTTCGGTCGAACCTTTCAGCATTGACGAAACCACCAAGTCCCCAGCGAAGGTTGGCAGCCGTGCTGGTGTTTGGGATAAGCCGTCGTTGGAAGGCGGCAAGGCTGATCCCGGCGCCGATGTGCAGTTCGTTTCACTTTTGGTGAAGTGGCGAGAGGTGTGGATCGAGGTCGACGCCCGTTTGGTCCAAAACACGCCAGAGGTCGAGCGTCTCGTGCTCGATGAAATGACCCACGTCCTCGCTCAGCTTGACGCTTCGGTTCAGCAGTAGCTGCGGTGCTCGATGCTCAGCTTCGCAAACTGACGAACCGCGCGCTGGTCCCGCTTGTTCGCCCAGTTCTCAACGTATCGCCAATGGTGGTGACGGCATGGTCGTTGGGTGCCTGCGTAGGTGCTGGCGTTGCTGCATGGCGAGGTCTTGTAGCAATGTCAGTCGTGCTGTGGCTTCTC